>JBHJNU010000001.1:0-13642 GCA_050330515.1 Flavobacteriaceae bacterium
TTTTTGGGCAAGGCCATAGGCATTCAAAAAATGGGCAGTTTCGTTTTGTTGGTTTCATAGGGTAACCGAAACATTGTATCTAGCTAAAATTTAGCGTATTCCTCTCACGTTCATTTTCAACGTATAAACCGCGTCCATTGCGGTAATGAAAAGTACGTCTTGGTCTTTGCCGCCAAATGTAACATTCGCCGTCCAACCCTTATTGATATTGATGTGGTTAATCTGCTTGCCGGTGCGGTCAAATATGGTGACGCCATTGCCGGTGAGATAAACATTTCCAAGGTTGTCAATGGTCATACCGTCGGAGCCCATATCTACGAATAGTTTTTTATCGGATAGACTTCCGTCATCATTAATGGTAAAAACGTAGGTTTTTTTATTACCATTATCGGCAACATACAGTGTTTTTCCGTCTGCGGATCCAACAATGCCATTGGGTTGGCTATAGCCGCCTTCGGTCGCTATTTTTATTTCACCGGTTTCTGGGGTAAAATAATAGACACGACGTTCTTTGATTTCTGGTTCGGTATAATTCCACCAGGGTCTTTGGTAATAGGGATCCGTAAAGTAGATACCCCCTTTAGGATCTACCCACAGGTCATTTGGGCCACCAAATTTTTTGCCCAAATAGGTTTTGAGCAGTACGGTAACCTTTTTTTCTGGGTCAATGCTCCAAAGTTCGGTGTTGTCGTCTGCACACGCCAATAAATTACCCTTGTGGTCAAAATAAAGTCCGTTCGCACGGCCCGAAGGTTGCATCCAATCTGAAACGGTATTGGTGGAAGCATCCCACTTTACAATGCGGTCATTGGGTTGGTCGGTAAAATAAACGTCACCATTGGGGGCAACGGCCGGCCCCTCGGTAAATTCGTAGTCGTCTGCAACCAAGGTGAGTTCAGCGCCTTCGGCTATGATAGCGGATTTTTGCGCATTGCACGAGCTCATTAGGGCAATGCAAAAAAGCAGTATTAATTTGATTTTCATGTTATATGGTTTAGAATCTCATTTTAAAAGTTTGAACGGATGTGAAAAAATGAACCTAGGGGGCTTTTTTCCACCCTGGCCCCCGAACAACTCGGCCTGGAAATGCCCCTGTATGTTCACCATCTTTTAAAACCTGAATACCGTTCACAAAAACATGTTTCATTCCGGTGGCATATTGATGGGGTTCTTCAAAAGTTGCATTATCTTTTATCGAATCGGCGTCGAATACAGCAATATCGGCAAAGAAACCTTCCTTCAGAGCGCCACGTTTTTTTAGTTTTAGGTTGTTGGCGGGTAGGGTGGTTAGTTTGTAGATCGCGTTTTCTAATGAAACCACTTTTTCTTCCCTTACATATTTCCCCAAAAGTCGCGCAAAAGACCCATAGGCACGAGGGTGTGTACTTTGCTCTAAAAATATACCTTCATTGGTATAGGATCCGGCATCGGAGCAAATGCTCATGTAGGGAAGTGCCAGTTTCTTTTTGATGTTTTCCTCAGACATGGAAAAATAGACTACCTGTATGCGACTGTCGTCTTCATAAATTAAATCGACGATAGCCTCTTCAGGTGATATTTTTCGTTCTATTGCAATATCGGCAAGGGTTTTTCCGATATTGCTACGCATTTCCTTTTTATGAAAGCCGACCATTAAGATGTTTTCTGGAGGCACATGAAAGTCAACCTCCTTCATCATTTGCTGCCTTTTATCCTTTTGTTCGATAAGCTTCATGGTCGCCGCGTGCCCGCCCTCTTTTGCCCATGCCGGCAACAGTACGTTCAACCCTGTTGAACTTGCATTGTACATATACATATCGGTGGTAACGGGTAATCCTTTTTCACGGGCGTTGTTCACCAGTTGAATAGCGGAATCCAACAAATGCCAATTGGCATTGCCAGAGGCCTTGAAATGATATATTTCTGAGGTGATCTTGGCTGCTTCAGCAATGGTGATCAGTTCTTGAACCGCATTTAAAAGGCCACCCTCCTCGTTTCTGATATGGGAAATATACATGCCGTCATATTCGGCCACTACCTTTGCCAGTTCAATAATTTCATCGGTCTTTGCATGTCCACTGGGCACGTAGATCAACGAGGAAGAAAGTCCGACCGCGCCTTCCTCCATGGCCTCCCGTGTCAGCCTTTTCATGATGTCCATTTCATCGTCGGTGGGCACTCTGTTCTCATACTGCAGAACGAATTCACGAAGGGTTCCGTTACCGACAAAGGAAGCGACATTGGTCGAGATTCCTTTTTTCTCCAAGAATTCAAGATATTCCCCTAGACTGCGCCATTCGATAGTATAGTTTATCAAACCTTGCTCTTGCTCCATTTCTTCTTTCATGACCTCATTGAGAGGACCCATGGAGTGCCCTTCCCCTAGAACCTCTAGCGTGACCCCTTGACGAATATCGCCTTGGGACCTACCATCTTCGATCAACGATTCATTCGCCCAACTGAGCATATTGATAAAGCCGGGGGCGATGGTAAGTCCGGTGGCATCGATTTCATTGGCAGAGTTTGCTTTTGCAAGATTTCCAATGGCAGCTATGGTATCGGCATTGATGGCAACATCACCAAGGTAGGAAGCTTCGCCCGAACCATCGGCAATGCGACCGTTTCGTATAATAAGGTCATAGGTCTGAGATTCTGTGCATGCCGAAAGTAAGCAGATGAATAGCGTGATTATGGTTGGTTTAAGGTATTTCATCATGAACTATTTAATTCATTAGGCTTTTGTTTTCTAGGGTAAGACTAGATCTGCCCCATTACTTGATGGTGAGGTTGTTTGCGCACTTACCGATCAGAGTTTTGCGAGAAAGTCCATATTATGTTTCATACTTTCCAATGGGGTACTGGCATATTCTTCTTGCTCAATGAAGATGTGTTTTACCCCTGAAGCGTCTTGATTGGCCATCATTAAGGCGATATCTAAAGCGCCTTTACCAAATTCGGTGCTTTCCTTTTTGGCCATGTCCATATCTTTCAAATGCCATAATGGAAAACGGCCAGGATATTTCTTAAAATAATCAAGCGGATCCTTTCCGGCAACAACAACCCATCCTAAATCTAGTTCCATATGAACCAATTCTGGCTCTGTATGGTCCATTAATACGTCGTAGAGGACCAACCCGTTATCTGATTCGAATTCATACTCGTGGTTGTGATAGCCGAATTTGATCCCTAGTTTTTTACAGGCTTCCCCAGCGCTGTTGAATGCTTCGGCCACTTTTTTGTAATTATCTATGGTTTGCCCGTCCGAAGGCATTGAGGAGCATATCAAATATTCTTGACCTGAGGCAACAGCTTCTTCCATGGTTTGATCGAAATTACGGTCCAGGGCCACATGGCCGCTTACCAATTGCATTCCCAATGCACGGCATGCATCCTTCATTTCTGCAGGGGTAAGTCCGTAATAATGTCCATTTTTACTTTTGGCAGATTCTATCTTTTTTATTCCGATAGAGGCTATATTTTCTAAGGTTCCCATAGGGTCTTTCGCCATTTCATCCCTGAAGGAATATAACTGCACCCCGAATTCTTGGGTTGCACCTTTTGCAAAGGCACAGGAAGGAAGTAGCATTGCACCTGCGGTAAACACCCCCGACCGTATTAAAAAATCGCTTCTTTTCATCTTTATCATTTTTAATTTTTACAATTTGGTTGAGTACTCTCTTTTTTCTTCGGATATTCAGGACCCATCCTATTCAGGTGTCCCTATTTACTATAGGATTATTTCAGCTCGTAACTAACAAACGCCACATGTCGGCTATCCGGTGACCATGAAGGTACGTTTATTGTGCCTTGGCCTCCAAATAGTTTTGCTAGTACGGTTATTTCTTTGGTTTCCAAATTCATCAGGCGAAGCATTACATCTTTATTTGGTGGGTGGCTACCAGAAGGTACATCGGCATCGAAGCTTATATACACTAGGTATTTACCATCTGGTGAAGGGTGGGCGAACCAGTCGTTTAGATTGTCTTTTGTTACCTGTTTTTGCTCACTTCCGTCGGGTTTCATTCGCCAGATTTGCATAGTGCCGGTGCGTTCAGAATTGAAGTAAATGTACTTTCCGTCAGGAGCGTAATCTGGCCCGTCGTCTAAACCTTCCGCAGTTGTCAATCTTGTCTCCTCACCTCCTTCTGATGGGATCGAATAGATGTCGTAGTTGCCGTTTCGCTCGGCACAATAGGTCAATGTTTTTCCGTCAGGCGACCACCCATGCCAGTACGAAGGGCCAAAGGGAGTAATCTTTTTAGGCTCGCCACCTTCAATGGGCAGTACATAGATTAAAGACTTGCCCGTCTCGGTTTGGTCGCTGATTACCAGCTGACTGCCATCGGGTGAGATGCCATGGTCGTTGTTGATTCTGGTGGCCCTACCCGTTGGGATCAGCACAGGTTCTCCTCCTTCAATGGGAATTTTATATAATAATCCCTTGCTATTATAAATCAGCGTTTTACCATCGGGCGACCAATTGGGCGCTTCTATAGGCACCTCCTTTCGGTAGATAATCGTTCTTTTTAAAGTACTCACATTAATTTTTTCTAGGGTACTTTCCATATTTTGTGCAACTAGGGGCGACAAGCTTAACGAGCATATCATGCCGCAAACTATACGTTTTTTGATTCCATTCATATGGTATTTGGTTTTGGAAAGCTAAACAAGATAACCAAAATTGTACAATAATCGCATTCGCCCTTTCTCTTTGTATTCGTACTTTTGAACAAATTTCATGCATGAATTCAAGACAGGTACAATTACAGGCTTTTGAGCGATTACTGAACATCATGGACGAGCTTCGCGCCGAGTGTCCTTGGGACAAAAAACAGACCATGCAGACCCTTCGCCACTTGACCATTGAAGAAACCTATGAACTTGGCGATGCTATTTTAGACGGTGATTTACAAGAAGTAAAGAAAGAGCTTGGCGATGTGTTACTGCATATTGTCTTTTATGCCAAAATAGCTTCAGAAACCAATGATTTCGATATTGCCGATGTTTGTACTACCATTTGTGACAAACTGATCAATCGCCATCCGCACATTTATGGCGATGTAAAGGTTAAAGATGAAGCCGATGTAAAACGAAATTGGGAAAACATCAAGTTACAGGAAGGCAAGAAAAGTGTTCTTGAAGGGGTGCCTAACGGACTTCCGGCTTTGGTAAAGGCGAACCGTATTCAAGATAAGGTATCTGGCGTAGGTTTCGATTGGGAAAAACCGGAACAGGTCTGGGAAAAGGTACAAGAAGAACTAGCTGAATTTCGGGTGGAAGTAAAGGAAAATAACCTTGAAAAAATGGAGGAAGAATTTGGGGATGTACTGTTCTCCATGGTCAACTACGCCAGGTTTTTAGATATCAATCCAGAAAATGCCCTTGAGCGTACCAACAAAAAATTCATGAGGCGGTTCCTATACCTGGAGGGCAAAGCTAAGGGAATTGGAAAATCACTAAAGGAAATGACCCTGACCGAAATGGATGTGTTCTGGAACGAAGCTAAAAAAGTAGATCTTAACTAGTCGCGTGCGGGTCATGCTTTTTAGCGGTAACGTACCATCAATAACCAACAACCAAGCAAAGTGTTCAAGAACTACACCAGAGAATTCAATTATAATATCAAGCTCTCAGTACCCGTGATTACGGGTATGTTGGGGCATACCTTCGTGCAGCTCGCCGATAATATTATGGTCGGGCAATTGGGTACGGCCGAGTTGGCCGCCGTTTCTTTGGGTAATAGTTTTGTATTCATAGCCATGTCATTAGGTATCGGTTTCTCCACCGCGATAACACCCTTGGTCGCTGAAGCCGATGGTGCGGGCAGCAAGGCTGATGGTAAGAGTGCCCTGAAACACGGCCTCGTGCTCTGCACCCTTTTAGGATTGCTATTGTTCGCAGTAATACTCATCTGCAAACCGTTAATGCATTTGATGCAGCAACCCCCGGAAGTGGTCGCGCTCGCATTGCCCTATTTAGACCTGGTGGCCTTATCTTTGGTACCATTGATCATCTTTCAGGCTTTCAAACAATTTACAGAGGGGCTGTCGCAGACCAAGTACCCCATGTATGCAACGATCATTGCCAATGTAGTGAACATTGTATTGAACTATCTACTGATTTTTGGCTCTTTCGGGTTTCCTGAAATGGGGATTGTCGGCGCTGCCATCGGTACCTTGGTGTCTCGCATTATGATGGTGGTTTATATTTGGTTGATACTTCGGTACAAACCAAAGTTCCATGATTATGTTACCGGCTTTGATTTCAAGAAAATGGAGCGTAAGGTAATGAAGAAGATCATCGGTTTGGGCTTTCCTTCGGCGCTGCAGATGTTCTTTGAGGTTGCCATATTTACGGTGGCGATTTGGCTAAGCGGTGTATTGGGAAAGAATGCCCAAGCGGCCAACCAGATCGCATTGAACCTGAGCAGTATGACCTTTATGTTCGGTATGGGCCTCGGGGTTGCCGCTATGATCCGCGTTGGAAATCAGAAAGGGTTGAAGAACTTTAAAGAATTGCGCCGAATCGCACAATCCATTTTCTTTTTGACATTTTTAGTTGAGATCGTATTTGCCGTTATGTTCCTATTGGGAAGAAAATGGTTTCCCTCGCTCTATCTTGACGTTGATAACGTTATCAATATGGCCGATAACACCGAAGTAATTTTCCTTGCAGGTCAGTTAATGCTGGTCGCCGCCTTTTTTCAGATATCCGATGGGCTTCAAGTAGTGGTATTGGGTGCCCTTCGGGGTTTGCAAGATGTAAAGGTGCCAACATTTATTACCTTTATCGCGTATTGGTTGATTGGCTTTCCTGTATGTTATTACTTAGGCCTGTACACGGAATTAAAAAGCATTGGCATCTGGATCGGACTGCTGATCGGCTTGACCGCATCGGCCATTATGTTGTATATTCGATTCAATTATTTGACTAAAAAATTGATAGCCCAGGTTTAGAGATCGAATGATTGCCTTAACAACTACCTTTTTATTAAAGAGGTTGTTACAAGAGCGTAGAACATATAATTTTGATGAACGGAAAAAAGAGAAGACTCGCAACCCATATCGGGGGATGAGGATTCCGTTAATTACGAACAGCCAATAAATAAAAGTATACATGGAACTACCAAAATTTCTGCTCGGCGATAATACCGATTATCCATCGGCCATATTCGTTGTGCATACAGAATACCCACGTTTTGTCATCAACCTCGAAAATGATGAGGTAGAATGGTTGGAAGAGTTCGATAAAGAGGATGAGATAGAGCTTGAATCCGAAGCAGAAAACCTGATCGTACAGGCAACTGAATTTTATGATCGGGAGGTTTCCCGATATGAAGACTAAGGGGTCATGTTAGAAGAACTGATACAACAGGATAAGGCACTTTTTTTAATGCTCAATAATTTGGGAACTACCTCATGGGATGGTTTCTGGATGTTCATGACCAATAGATTCAGCTCTATTCCCCTTTACCTTTTCTTGGCATATATTTCGTTTAAACAATTCGGATCCAAAAGAACCCTTGTTCTTGTTCTCTTCGTGGCAGCGATGATCGCTACCACTAACGGTCTGGCCGATGTCTTCAAATACGGTTTTCAACGTTTACGACCTTGCTATGATACCAGTATAAACGAGCTTATGCGACTGGTAAAAGATAGCTGTGGAGGCAAATTCGGCTACTTTTCTGCACATGCCGGTAATACTATGGCGGTGGCCACTTTCTTCTCTATCCTGTTAAAGCGTAATATACGCCATATAGGAATTTTATTATTAGTTTGGGCGATTCTAGTGGGTTATAGTAGGATATATATCGGGGTCCATTTTCCTTTGGATGTCTTTACTGGCATGGTTGTGGGCCTATTTTTTGGTTGGTTGTTTGCAAAGTTGTTTATATTTGGGCTTACCAAAATCAGTTTATGATATCCAATATCAGGTATTGGTTTTTAATGGTATTGATAGTGCTGGTGTACATCGCCGGAATGTTCGTGACCCTATTCGAGAACGATTCGGCGCAGTTCGCCGTAATGGCGATGCGCATGGTTCAAGAGAACGATTTTTTGAGCCTTTTCAAAGGTCCGGAAGAGTATCTTGATAAGCCACACATGCACTATTGGTTGGCCGCACTTTCCTTTAAGATCTTTGGTATTCACGATTGGGCCTATCGCATTCCCGCTGTTTTAGCCACATTTTTGGGCGCCTATAGCTGCTACGGCCTCGGCAAACTGCTTTATGCCAAGCAGACGGGCAAATTGGCGGCATTGATCTTTATGACGGCGCAGACCATAGTACTCTCGGTAATCGATGTTCGAACCGATGCCGTACTCACTGGCTTTACCGTTTTTGCCATTTGGCAATTGGCCGCATATATGCAAAATAGAAGTTTACTACATCTGGCCTTAGGAGCATTCGGCGCTGGAATCGCATTTTCTACCAAAGGACAAATAGCCTT
Source organism: Flavobacteriaceae bacterium (assembly GCA_050330515.1). GTDB lineage: Bacteria > Bacteroidota > Bacteroidia > Flavobacteriales > Flavobacteriaceae > Maribacter_C. Next base: position 8,429 of record JBHJNU010000001.1, read on the forward strand.
GGTGGTCATGGGTTTTCCAATTTTATGTCATTTGGCCTACAGTCGAAAATGGAGGGCGCTTCTCAGTTGGAAGGTAGTGATCGCCTTGTTGGTTTTCGCCCTGACCATTACACCGATGTTATATGCCTACTACCATCAATTCGACTTGCATCCTGAAAAGATCATACGGGGTAGAGGTGATCGCAGTGGTATTTTCTTCATTTTTTGGGAGCAGAGCTTCGAGCGCATGAGTGGCGAGGGAATGGGAAAGAACAGCAGCGACTATTTTTTCTTTTTCCACACCTTTTTGTGGGTCTTTCTGCCTTGGACATTTATCGCCATTGCGGCAGTAGGAAGTCGGTTCAAGGAATTTTTTAAGCTTCGGTTCAAATTCATTGCAGAGCGGGAGTTTCTGACCTTAGGGGGAATTGTACTAATATTTATAACCATAAGTTTCGCCCAATTCAAGCTACCGCATTATCTCAATATCACCATACCTTTATTTTCGGTGCTGACAGCTGCTTATCTGCAGAACCTTTTCGAGTCCCAAAAATCGAGAACCATCAAATCACTTCTTGGTGTGCAGTATGTTGTTCTTGGCGTTGTCTTTATAGTCACCGTGCTGATAAACCATGTTGTATTCAATTTGGAAAACTATTACACCTACTTTTTTTATAGCGTGCTCGCGGCTATAATTGTGTATTTGATTTTAAAGCGAGAGGATTATTTTGCTCGTATCATAACCTGTGGGGTCATGAGTTCGGTTTTGTTGAATGCCGTGCTCAACACCCACTTTTACCCTTCGCTGCTAACCTATCAGGCAGGTTCTAGTATGGCCAAGGAGGTTCACAAGAACAACCTGCTTAAAGATAGAATTTACAAACTCTCTAAGGAGCATACCTGGGCATTGGATTTTTATGTTCAAGAACCTGTCAAGATAACGACCATTGATCACCTAGGCGACAAGCACGGCATTTGGGTCTATGCAGATGACGCCCAGCTAACAGAACTAAGGAATAAGGGTTTCGATTGGGATCTTCAGTACTCAAAGGACCAGTTTCGAATAACGAGGTTACAGGCAAAATTTTTAGACCCCGCAACACGAAGGAAGGTGGTCAACAAGATGCATTTGATACATATCTACTAGCGTTTTCGCAGCTAGCTTACCTTCGTGCAGCACAGATTCTAATGCCAACTTTTAGTCGTGTCAATGTTCAGTTCCGGCTTTTTCAAATGATAGCCCATCCCTGATAAAGAAACCAAGGCGGTTATGAAAAAGAAGATCATACTTATCCCTACCGATGTGCTCTCGTTCAAACCCAATAGCGTGGCGCCATAAAAAAATGTTACTTCCCTGCTTCCTATTCCGCCAAGGGTTATGGGTAGTACCGAAACAATGGACGAAATCAGGAAAATGAAAAGATAGGCAACAATATCCGTTTCAACAGAGAGTGATTTTATGATGAACCATGCACAGGCTACTTGTGCAAGTTGCACCAGGCCCGAGTAGCAAACAGATCGCCAGAAAACCGGAAACACATAACCGAAGCTAGTTTTATTCAAATACCAGAACGCCCAACTGCTTACAACTATGCCCAAGAGGAACATCTTTTTGAATCCTTCAATAAGCTCGTTGTGCATAAAAAGCGCCAGTGCACATGCATAAATGAAGAGCAGTACCAGGCCGCTCAATCGGTCAAGAACCAAAATCGAAACGATTTTTTTCGACGCTATCCCGAATTTTTTCTTTATCAAATAACCTTTGTAAGCGTCACCCCCAATACCGCCTGGCAGAAATAGATTGTAGAACATGCCCAATAGATATAATTTCAGGTTGCTTTGTTGGCTAAGGCGAACTTCCATTTGATGAAAATAGAGGTTAAGGCGCAAGGCCGCAATAATCTTGGAAACTACAAAGAGGAGCAAGGCGAGCATCAGGTAGGCAAGATTCGTTTTCTTGACCACGTAGAACACCTGGTTCAAATCGATCTTGGTGTAGATAAAATAGATTAGGGCCGCACTTATGACAATTTTCAGGGCGGTTATAGCCTTTTTACGTATACTTGCCACCCACCGATATTTTTTTGATCCTATAGGGCCTTTTTTTCTGGCTTTCGTAGTAGGTGCGGATCAGTAGCTCCATTACAATGCCTATGGTGAACAATTGAATTCCGGCCAAAATGAACATTAGACCGAAAATCAATAAAGGTCTTGTGCCGATATCTTGACCGAGGCCGAACTTTATGACCAATAGGTACATATTGATCAAAATTCCGATGATGATCAGCAACACGCCCAAAATTCCGAATAAATGTATAGGGCGTTGAAAGTATTTTCTAATGAACAATAGCAACATCATATCGGCCACAACCTTGAAGACCCGTTCTAGGCCATATTTTGAAACACCGGCATTTCTGGCATGGTGCTTTACCGGTACTTGTTTTATCTGGGCTCCTTCTAAATAGGCAAGTAGGGTAATAAAACGGTGCATCTCACCATATAGGTTGAGGTCTTTGGCAATGTCTTTGGTGAATACCTTTAGGGCACATCCATTATCTTTGATGTCAAGTTTTGTAACACGCCGCACCAAGAAATTGGCAATTTTAGAGGGTATTTTCTTGACTAAAGAATCCTTTCGTTTTTGACGAATACCTGTAATCAGGTCAAATTCGCCGTCAATCGCAAATGCCAACATTTGTGGAATGTCGCTCGGGTCATTTTGCAGATCACCGTCCATGGTGATAATGAACTCTCCTTGGGCATGGTCGATACCTGCCGCAAGTGCTAAACTCTGGCCGTAATTTTTTTTAAGCTCGATAAGGTGTACGCGGTCATCGGCCATGTCTTTGACCACTTTGCGCGTTTTATCTTTAGAAAAGTCATCAACATAGATAATTTCATACGAATAGCCTACAAGACTATCATGAATTTTTTCAGTGAGCAGTACTACGTTGTCCTCTTCATTATATAAAGGAACAACGATAGAAAGGAGCGCTTTTGTTACAATATGCATTAAGAAATTGGTTGTTGGCGCAAATTTAGGTTTTTAATTCCTTTTAACGCTTTGAAACAGCAGTTCAGCCGCTCTGAAGGGTGAAATTTTATTCTCCATAACATCGGCCATTATTTTTTCAAGTTGGTTTTTAACTTGCTCATCTTGATAAAACTGAAGTTTCAGCTGCTCATCTAAAGTCTGCAATAGCCAGTTTTTGTTCTGTAGTTGACGCTTGGCATTGAAACTGCCTGATTTTTTCGCATTGCCTATATATTCCGTTATCAGCGCCCAGATTTCTATCAGACCCGTATTTTCCAAAGCGGAACAGCTCACTACTTTGGGCACCCATCCGTCCGCTTTTGGAGGGTATAAATGCAATGCCCTGCTAAAATCGATGGCCGCTATTCTGGCTGAATTGATGTTATCGCCATCTGCTTTGTTGATAACGATGGTATCGGCCATTTCAATAATTCCGCGTTTGATTCCCTGAAGTTCGTCACCGGCACCGGGTAACTTTAAAAGAAGGAAAAAGTCGACCATGTTATGCACGGCCGTTTCGCTTTGGCCGACCCCCACTGTCTCGACCAACACCACATCATAGCCCGCAGCTTCGCACAGGGTAATGGTTTCTCGGGTTTTTCTGCTTACGCCGCCCAATGTGCCGCCAGAAGCTGAGGGGCGAATAAAGGCATTCTTGTCTTTCACCAATGCTGCCATGCGGGTTTTGTCGCCAAGAATGCTTCCCTTGCTTAGGGTACTGCTCGGATCTACGGCCAAAACCGCCACCTTTTTGCCCAGCGCGGTCAATTGGCCACCAAAATTTTCAATAAAGGTACTCTTACCAACACCGGGCACTCCCGTAATGCCGATTCTGACGCTTTCCGATTGCCGAGTAAGGCATTTTTCAATAATCGTGTTGGCCTTATCGAGGTCCTCTTCGCGTGTACTTTCCACTAAGGTAATTGCCCTGGCCAAAGCCGAAGCATCGCCAATATAGATTCCCTGTATCAGTTCCTCCAAAGTAGGGAATGTCTTTCGATAATCCCTAATTTTGGAAATACGTTCTTGATCACTATTTTTATTGACAGTCAAGGCTATTGGGCAATAGGAACCAGAATAGCGGTGCTATCCCATGAAAGTTCAAGATAGAGCTGCTCAGTATGCTTAAAAGTTATGGTGAACTCCTCTTCACTTTGAGTAAGCGATCTTGCCGGCACCTCTACCTGGATCACATCTTCGTTCGGATCCCTCGTGGTTTCTTTGCCTCCACTTATCAAGGTAACGCCCCAGTCTGGAATATTCTTATTGAAGATGACCTTCCATGTTTCCTTTCCGGGGATGGTCCAAAGGGAATAGGTTCCTGCGGGAAGATTTTTATCGATAATCTTTATGTCACCGGTGGTGGTAAAGGTAGTAGGTTCATTGGCACCTGTGCGCCAAACCGCACCGTATGGAACCAGCTCCCCAAAAATGACCCGACCTTTTTTGGAGGGACTAGAATAGGTAACGGATAGGTCGTAACCCTGCTCCGTATACGTGGTGGTTACCTCTTTGCTTATTTTTTTGGTCTCTTTCTGCATCATTGGCCAGACTATGAATTTGAGCAGTAACCAGATGGCCACGACTACAATTCCAACTACTTTCAACCATTTTGGAATTCGCATAACGTATTTATTTAGTTCACTACTAAAATAGTGAAATGGGAATTAACCGCGTGCTTTTTAAAGCGATGTATGAAATCTAAATGAGATCGAAGGTAAAGCTGGCCCTATTTTCATATTGCTCCCCGGGGCGCAACATGCTACTCGGAAAATGAGGAAAGTTAGGAGCGTCAGGATAGTTTTGCACCTCGAAGCAAATGGCTGGAAAATCAGTAGGGGTATATACTACAAGGGCCCGCTGGTTTGTGGAGACTTCCACGGCTATACCCGATTTCTTTGAAGATACCCTTGCGACCGCGGTCGCTTTTGGGTCGATGATCATGGGTGTGTCAAGCCTTATACTGCCGATTTCTTTCTCCTCCAAAAAATCGAAATGGGTGTTGGTTACAGAAGCAACAGTACCAGTGGGCAGCTTGTTCGACAAGGTTTCCACCATTTGAGGGCAACTCAATTTTAGAAGATACCCATCGATCTTATTTTCATCATCTAAGCGGAAGTAGGAATGGTTGGTCAAGTTCACTACCGTGGTGCGATCGGTAACGGCTTCATGGGTTATATGCAGGGCATTTTCAACCAGTT
>JBHJNU010000002.1:0-2227 GCA_050330515.1 Flavobacteriaceae bacterium
ATATAGACATAATCCCTAAACCAAGTGGACAAAGAAATATGCCAGCGGCTCCAAAAATCCTTCAAAGAAACCGCTAGGTACGGGTGGTTGAAATTCATTTTAAAATGATATCCCATCAACTTGGCTAGACCTCGTGCAATTTGAGTATATCCACTGAAATCGAAATAAATCTGGAACGAAAAACAAAGCATTACTATCCACCAGTAGAGTCCAAATCCGTTATCGACCCCAGCAAAAGCGTTATCAACAAATACCCCCAAATTGTCGGCTAATACCGTTTTTTGAAAATACCCAAGAATGATAAGTTTGATCCCGTTCCAAAATTCAATTCCTGATACCGAACGATTTCTATTTAATTGATAGAGAAAGTCTTTTGCCCTAACAATAGGCCCTGCGACCAATTGTGGAAACATCACCAAAAAAGAGAAAAAATGTAAAATATTAGGTGTTGGCCTTAGTTTTCCACGATACACATCAATAGTATAGCTCATGGATTGGAATGTATAAAAACTGATGCCTACCGGAAGTAGATACGTAAATTCTGGAAGGTTTTCTGTTAAGTTGGCCGGTACTGAAAAACAAGCCAAAAAATGTTCAAGCTGAGTCGCGAAAAAAATACTGTACTTGAAAAGTGACAAGCTTGCCAGATTGATCAAGACCGAAAGAACAAGCCAAAATTTTGCCCTTTTTGGGTCTGATCCGATTGCTTGGGCAGCAAAAAAATCAATGAAACCGCTAAAAAGTATCAGAAAAAGAAAACGCCAATCCCACCAACCATAGAACACAAAAGAACTGGATACGATAAACAGGTACTTTAGGTTATGCCTTGTTTTGAACAGCGGCCAGATCAGGAAAAAAAGTGATATGAAAACAAGAAAGGGAAATGAGTTGAATGCCATTTCCTGCTATTTTAATCCTTCGTTCCCTATTTTTTTTTGATTTAAAAAATGATGGTACTCACCTTTCAAGCCAACCGGTTCCGAAACCCTAATATCATGAACAATTTGAATTGCAGTTCTTGCCGCCTCAAGGCCATAACCTTTACCATCAAGAATATCTTGGTATACCATGGTATGCAAATCGGCAAAACCACCGCTGAACTCCAATTCTTCGCCATCAATCGTAATCGACCTGAAGGTGCTTTGTCCTTTCTCTTTGATTTCATGGGGAAGATATTCCGCATTTATAGATAAGAACCATCTAACCCTGGCATTTTCAAATTCCAAATAACCGGCGGCCCGATCCTTTTCATGTACGTGCACGATATTCTCTTGAACATCGCCAAAGATCCAAGAAAGCATGTCATAAAAATGGACCCCGATGTTGGTTGCGATTCCTCCTGATTTGCTATGGTCCCCTTTCCAAGAGGTATGGTACCAATGCCCTCTAGAGGTCAAATAGGTTAGATCAACCTCAAATTTTTTATCTTTTTTCTCGTTTTTCACCTTTTCCTTGAGCGCGATAATAGACGGGTGTACCCTTAATTGTAGAATATTATAAACTTTTTTACCTGTGTTCTCCTCTACTTTCTTAAGTTTATCGATGTTCCAAGGATTAAGTACCAAAGGTTTTTCGCAAATAGCGTCGGCTCCGGAGCGCAACGCAAAACGAATGTGGGCATCGTGAAGATAATTAGGTGAGCAGATGCTCACAAAATCTAAGTACATTTCCCTTTCGTACTTCAACTTTTCGATATGGCGGTCGAAACGTTCGAATTCAACAAAGAAATCAGCCTGAGGAAAATAGGAGTCTATCACGCCTACGCTATCCCCTTTATCAAAGGCGGCCAACAAATTGTTCTTGGTGTCTCTGATGGCTTTCATGTGCCTTGGAGCGATATAGCCTGCTGCACCGATCAATGCGAAGTTTTTCATTGGTATTGGTTGGTTTATTTTATTCGTTCTACCCTATTTTCTGAAAGTTGGTATTCCTGTCCGCTTTCTTTACAAGAAGCGATACCCTTATCATCAAAATGCAATCGATGGCCATATTCACTGACCCACCCAATTTGCCTTGCTGGATTGCCTACCAAAAGTGCATAAGGTGGCACTTCTTTGGTCACCACTGCCCCGGCACCTATCAGCGCATACATGCCGATCCTATTACCACAAACTATCGTTGCATTTGCCCCTATAGAAGCGCCTTTTTCTACTATGGTCTCTACATAACTATCGCGACGGATCACAGCACTTCTTGGGTTGGAAATATTGGTGAAAACCATACTCGG
>JBHJNU010000003.1:0-80302 GCA_050330515.1 Flavobacteriaceae bacterium
TTACTCTTTGCCTCCAGCCCCGACACTTCGGGGGAACCAGGGACACATGGATTTTCAGTCTCCCGACGCTTCGGGACCCTAGCAACTGAGCTAAGGCACCATAGCCCATAAAGGGCTGCAAATATAATTTCAAATTTAGGATATACAAACAAAATCAAGAAAAAAGGGAATTGTTTTTTTTCAAATCATGATCTTTGCCGAATGAACCTGATCGTAGATGTTGGAAACACGGCTGTAAAGCTTGCTGTCTTTGATAAAGGGCAGTTGGTTTTTGATGAAAGCTTGTCTGCTTCCCAGAGCAAGGTCGATGGCGGTCAGTTCATCGAAAGGGTAAAGGCAATCTTCAATCATTACCCTGGCATAGCTTGGGCAATAGTCTCATCAGTAGGTAATCTAAACAAGAAGAACATTAAAGCCCTTACTGTTTTCTGTAAAGTGCATACCCTCGATTACAGGTCGAAAACTCCATTTAAAAATTCGTATGCCAGCCCTCAGACGTTAGGTGTAGACCGGATTGCGCTGGCAACGGCCGCTTTTTATCTGAACCCTAAGGCAAATACGCTGGTTATTGATGCCGGTACCTGTGTTACCTATGATATGATCAATGATTATGGAGAGTACCTAGGGGGTGCCATTTCGCCGGGCTTGAACATGAGATATAGGGCGCTTCATGAACAAACTTCAAAATTGCCATTATTACAGGCAGAATCACCCCTTGATCTTATTGGTAATTCCACTGTTACTAGTATGCATAGTGGGGTGGTTAATGGTATTTGCCATGAAATTGACGGTATCATAGACCAATATAAATCGCGTTTTTCACATTTAACAGTTATTTTAACAGGCGGTGATGCCCAATTTTTGTCAAAACGACTAAAAAATACCATATTTGCGGACTCCAAATTTCTCATGGTGGGTTTGAACCACTTATTGGAGTACAACAATCACTGAATGATCAAAAAAATTGGATTTGCAATAGTGTGTCTTGCTACCTTTGGCATGAATGCACAAGACGGTACCGTTTCACCCTATTCGTATTTTGGTGTTGGCGAATTAAGATCAGCAACTACGGTTGAAAATCAGATGATGGGCGGCATCGGGGTGTATACCGATAGTATTCATGTGAACCTTCAAAACCCAGCGGCTTATGCTGACCTCGGTCTGCAAGTTGGTGAAACCTTTAGTATAACGACCTACACTGCCGGTATTTCTTATAAGCAACTTACCTTGAGAAGCGCCCAAGCGGCAGAAAGTTCGAGGGTCACCAATATCGATTATCTATCGCTTGCCTTTGCCCTGAGAAAAGGTTTAGGAGTTGGTTTTGGAATCATGCCCTTTTCGTCAGTGGGCTATAATTTAGAATCGGTTACCGAAAGGAATGATGGTAATGGAGAAACCTCCCTTGTTACGAATCGATTCTCCGGTTCTGGGGGCCTCAATAGGGTATACGGATCTATTGGTTGGAGTATTACCAAAAACCTGAACATAGGGGTAACCGCCAACTACAATTTCGGAACCTTGGACAATCAACGAACCCAACTTGTAGAAAATGTTCAATTTGCTACTTTCGACAACAGAACATCGATTATTAACGGACTTGATCTGAACTATGCGCTAAGCTATGCGCCTGTTATAAATAAAAAGTATACCCTTTTTACTTCGCTAAGGGTAAATACCCAGGCAAATCTTTCGGCACGTAATTCGCAAGAAATAGGATCGGTGGTCTCTGACCCCAGTAGTCCGGCAGTGGGCACCCAGGCTGAGGTTATAGAGGTGAATTTAGAAGCGCGTGGGCTTAGGGAAACCGGACTAAAAATACCGACTACCACCACCTTGGGCCTTGGATTTGGTCGAGATAGAAAATGGTTTTTGGGCGGCGAATATAGTTTTCAAGCCTTGGGTGAATTTAGCAACCCGTTTTTGGTAGTCGATAATCTGGTTTATCAAGATGCCAGCACTATTGCTTTGGGGGGGTTTTACATACCCGATTATGCCTCTTTTAAATATTTGCAGCGCATCACCTACCGAGCCGGAATTCGTGCGCAGAATACGGGAATGATCGTTAGCGGAAGGGAGATAAACAACTTTGGCATAACTTTTGGAGTTGGCCTACCGCTGGGTCGAAGTCTCTCTAATATAAATTTAGGATTCGAGTTCGGAAAAGGGGGGACTACGGACCAGAACCTTATAGAAGAAGGATACTTTAAGGTAAACATAGGCCTATCGCTCAATGACCAATGGTTCAGGAAGGCCAAAATAAATTAAAATAAATTTAGTACATTAACCACTTTAAACCGATATTAAAATGAAAACAAAATTCTACTCTACGGCAATTATGCTTTTAGGATGCATGGTGATGGGTAATGCCCAAGCGCAAAATCCGGAGTGTATGACCAATCTTTCAATTTTTTCTGAGCATGCAAAGGTAAAGAATTACGATGCTGCCTATGAACCATGGAAAATGGTGTATACCACTTGTCCAACATTGAATTATGCCACATTTGCTTACGGTGAAAGAATATTGAAGCATAAGGTTGAAAATTCTTCGGGGGCTGCTAAAGATGGCTTTGTTAATGAACTTCTAGGGGTTTATGATGCGAGTTTGGTGCATTTTCCGAGCAAGGTGAAATTGGCCGATGTACTCATTGATAAAGTCTTGTTCAAGTACGATAATCAAATGATTTCTGATGATGAAATCTATACGATGTTGGGTAAGGCATTCAACGAAGACAAACCTAATTTTAAAAACCCTAAAGCCTTGTACCTTTACTTTTCAAGCTTGGTAGATTTGCACGTAGCTGGCAAGAAAGACCTTCAAGAGGTATTTGATGTTTACGATGGGGTTATTGAAAAAATAGAAGAGGAAAACAGTAAATTGACCGAGCAAATAGCGCTTTTGCTACCAAAGGAAGAAGCGGGAACACTGACTTCGAAAGAAGAAAAGGTATTAAATGCTGCCAACACGAATTCAGAGTCTTTCGGTAAAATTGAGGGCAGTATCGATGCGAAACTTGGTCCTCTAGCAGATTGCAACAACCTGATTCCGTTGTATGAGAAAACATTTGAGCAAAACAAGAGTAACGTTGTTTGGGTAAAACGTGCCGTTGGCCTCATGTTCAACAAAGAATGTACCGATGATCCTATGTTCCAAAAGCTGTTCGAGGCGCAATTGGCCTTAGATCCCTCTGCTGATGCCTACGTTTATGGGGGTACATTGAAGATGAAAAATGGAGATACCAAAGGAGCATTGGTCGATTTTGACAAGGCGCTTGGGCTGGAGACAGATGCTAAAAAGAGATCAAATATAGCTTACAAGGTGGCTGTTATCAACAAAAGAAAAGGAAGCAAATCAACCGCAAGAACCTATGCCCAAAAGGCAATCGATGCCAATTCTTCGAACGGTAGGGCCTATCTGTTGATCGCCGGGCTTTATGCTTCAAGTGCCAATGAATGCGGTAATGATACCTTCGAAAAACTTTCAATCTATTGGAAAGCAGCCGATATGGCCCGCAGAGCGGGTAAGGTAGATCCCTCGCTTGGCGGTACGGCCAGTAAGTCTGTAGAAAGTTATATGGCAAAGGCCCCAACAAAAGCAATGATCTTTGAGAAGGGTATGGCAGGTAAAACCGTGAGCTTCGATTGTTGGGTAGGCGGTAGTGTTCAAGTGCCGAATCTATAAAATGAATAAACGTATAGAGAATAATTCAAGCATTGCCATGGTTCTCATGGCAATGCTTTTTTTGTCCTGTACGGACACTTATAAGAGGGTTGGGCAAGAGGCAACAAAAACTGTTTATCCGCAGGGGATAGGAGAGAATTTCGTGCTTACCCATACCGAGGCTTTAGAAAGGATTGAAGCGGAAGATAGGAAGTCTTCTAAAGTCATTTCGGTATTAACGAGCGCAATAAGTGAAGATTTTACAAATCTTACTTTTCCATATCGTACCTTTCCAGCGGGATTGGTGCTTGATATTTATGATGATCTAAATCAAAAAAGCATCATAAAAGCTGATTACGGAATTATTTATTCCGTGACGAATTTAATAGATTTACAGGGTAATGTGGTCATTGAAGGGCACGATGGAAAAAAACTGGAAGCCCCTCAATTGTTCTATGATCAGGCCAATGAGTGGATTTTTACCCAGGAAAAATTCAAATACACGAACCCTGAAGAGGGAACCGTGATGGACGGGGAGGGGATGGACCTCAAAAATGACAAAGGCCTTAGTTATATTAGTGCGCACAAGACCTATGGTCTAATGTCTATTAAAGAAGACAGGGAAAGCGACGCCAAGGCGGTGAACCATAAAGTTGATGATGAAAAAGTAGACGAAAATGATTAAGATTTTAAGATATACAGAATACCTTTATTTGGCGGTGGCCTTTTTTTCGCTGTACAGCATTTACACCAATTGGGGGGTAGATACCCAAAGAACCTATCTCTTCATGTTTTTTGCGGTCGCTTCAATGGGCATGTTTCTTTTCAGAAGAAACTACCGCAAAAAATTCGAGCAACGAAAACGAGATAACCAAGGGTAGTTGTGGATATTTCCGTAATCATTATTGTGTTTACCTTGGTCTTTTCCGCCTTTTTCTCAGGAATGGAAATTGCTTTCGTATCCGCCAATAAAATACATATTGAAATAGAAAAAAAACAGGAAGGTTTTTTGGCGCAGATATTGACCAAGCTTACCAAAAAACCTTCGAAGTTTATTGCGACCATGTTGATTGGAAACAACATCTCATTGGTGGTTTACGGATTGTTCATGGGCGAACTTTTGATGAATTGGTTCGAGGGCATCGCGGTAGGGTCAAGTGGACTTATAAAGCTAGTACTGAACGATTTCAGCCTGATAACACAAACCGTAATATCTACCATTGTTATTTTACTAACGGGCGAATTTCTTCCTAAAGTACTGTTTCAGATCTATTCCAATACCTTACTAAAGGTTCTCGCGCTTCCTGCCTATATTTTTTACCTACTGTTCTCGTTCATTTCCGATTTCGTGATTAAAATTTCTGATTTTATCTTAAAGGCTTTCTTCAAAACAGATGGTGATGAGGTTCAACTTGCGTTCAGCAAGATCGAGTTAGGGGATTATATCACCGAGCAGATGGAAGCGGTAGAAGAAGAAGATCAATTAGACTCTGAAATACAGATCTTTCAGAACGCACTCGAGTTCACTGCCGTTAAAGCTCGTGAAGTTATGGTGCCAAGAACTGAGATAACGGCTGTGGAACTGCATGAGACCCCAAGAAATCTGGCGAAACTTTTTTCGGAAACCGGGTACTCGAAAATCTTGATTTTTAAAGATACGGTAGACAATATTATCGGATATGTACATTCTTACGAGTTGTTCAGTAAGCCCAAGACCATCAAAAGTGTACTTAGGCCCGTTGAGTTCGTGCCAGAAACTATGTTGATTCATGCTATACTTAAAGTGCTAACAAAAAAACGTAAAAGTATCGCCGTTGTGCTTGATGAATACGGGGGAACTTCCGGGATGATGACCGTAGAAGATATCGTGGAAGAGCTTTTCGGGGAAATAGAAGACGAACATGACACTACGGACCTCATTGAGGAAGAGTTGGATGTGAACACCTATAGGTTTTCTGCAAGACTCGAGGTCGATTACCTCAATGAAGAGTACAAACTTGACCTTCCAGAATCTGATGAGTATGAGACCCTAGGCGGACTGATTGTGAACGAAACGGGTGAAATTCCTGAAAAGGATACCGAGATCAACGTTGAAAAGTTTCAATTTACCATTGTTGAGGTGTCAAGTACCAAAATCGATCTTGTGATCTTAAAGGTGCTAAAAGAATAAGAATGATTTCATACCTAGTAAAGAGAGGTTTTGGATTTTTTTCTATGAACATAGGGGGTCTCAAAATTCGGTCGTGGCAACTGTTTTCAGCCCTTGTTCAAACACCTGTTCAAACTTTTATTAATTCAAAAGAAAATGGTAGTTTTGCCAACTGATTTTAAATATACCCAATAATGGCAATTTTAGAGAATATAAGAAAGCGTACCACGATTTTGATTTTGATCATTGGTCTTGCTTTGTTCGCATTTGTGATATCTGGTGTTTTTACCAGTAGTAATTTCGGAGGTGGTAAAGTAGGTTCTTCGGTCGCCGAAATAAATGGCGACGAAATATCGATTGATGAATTTAGGCAAAAGGTCGAGGCTGCCTCACAAAGGTCGGCGCCCACAACCTCTTCAATGCAACTGGTCAATCAGGTGTATGATCAAGAAGTGCGCAACGCCATTATGGGCCAGCAGTTCGAAAATCTTGGTATCAATATAGAGCAAGATCAAATTATGAACTATATCAAGAACATGCCAGGATATAGTCAAGCACCGCAATTTCAGAATGAGAACGGGATTTTCGATGAAAATAAGTTTCGCGAGTTCATCGCTGAATTGAAAGTGAACAACCCGGTACAATACCAGTTATGGTTACAAGACGAACAGAACATTATTCAGAGTAGTAAAGAACAGACCTATTTCAATTTGGTGAAGGCGGGCGTAGGCGCTACCCTAAAAGAAGGGGAACTAGAATATAAATTAGCCAATGACAAAGTGGACATCCAATATGTCAGGGTACCCTTCACGTCCATACCAGATAGTACCATCGCGGTGACTAAAAGTGAGATCGCAGCTTATATCAACGAACATAAGGCTGATTTCAAGCAAGAAAAGTCAAGGGATATTCAATTTGTTTACTTTGAAGAAAAACCGTCTGCCGCCGATGAGGCCGCTACAAAAGCAGCGATTGTTAAGTTGATGGACGACTCCATAGAGTATAATAAACTGACGGATAGAAATGATACCATCGGTGGATTCAGAAATACAACCGATATCGCAGCCTTTTTGGATAAACATTCAGATGTGAAGTTCGATACGATTTTTAGCGCCAAAAATGCATTGACGGCTCAATTCTCCGATACGCTAATGACCTTGAAGGTCGGTGAGATGTTCGGCCCTTATAGAGAAGGTGACTTCTTTAAGGTGGCTAAGATGGTCAAAAGAAAACCGAATGGATCGGTAAAGGCCAGTCATATCCTAGTAGGCTATGAAGGTGCCGAGCGTGCAGGTGCCGAAGTAAAGAGAACTAAGGAGGAGGCAGAGATAGAGGCCAAAAGGCTTTTGGCCGAGGCCAAAAAGAGTACCACTGTTTTTGCCGATTTGGCCCGCCAGAGCTCCGATGGACCATCTGCGCCGAATGGTGGCGATCTGGGCTATTTTGAAGAAGGTAGAATGGTACCAAAATTCAATGATTTCGCGTTTGGAAATGCCATTGGTAGCATTGGATTGGTAGAGACCGATTTTGGTTTCCATGTAATAAAGGTTGATGACAAACAAGACCTTGTTCAAGTGGCCTACTTAGCGCGTGAGATAGAAGCCTCCGAGGAAACCATAAATGGACTTTTTACAGATGCCACCAAATTCGAAATGGCAACAACAGCTGGCGATAAGGCATTTACCGATCTTGCAAAAGAAAGTGAATATATTGTTCGGCCTGTGAACCAGATAAAAGCCTTGGATGAGAACCTACCGGGTCTTTCATCGCAAAGGGCCATGGTGCAATGGGCATTCAATGACGATACCGAAGTGGGAGATATTAGACGTTTCGATATCAATAACGGTTACGCCATAGTGCAGCTGACCGCAAAATACAAGGAGGGTGTCATGTCGGTTGAAGATGCTTCTGCCACAGTATTGCCAAAAATAAGAAAAGAGCGTAAGACTGCCCAGATAATAGGCGCTCACAAAGGCAAAACCATGGATGCCTTCGCCGCAGATGCCGGCCAGACTTTATCAAATGCAACAGGACTAACGGTTAAATCACCTGTCATACCAGGTGCGGGAAGTGAACCCGCGGTGGTCGGGGCTGCTTTTTCGATGGCAGAAGGTACTACCTCTCAGTTGATAGAAGGCAACTCTGGTGTATTTATGATGAAGATAACTAAAAAGCAAGAAGCCCCTAAGTTGGATAATTATAGTACCTATGCGAATACGTTGAGGTCTTCAAGCGCTTCTAAAGTAAATACAGCTGTTTTCAATGCATTAAAAGAGGCATCGAAAATTGAGGATAAAAGGGATACCTTTTTCTAGGAAAACATGTACTGACAAAGAAATAAAGGCCTCCAATCCAGGGGGCTTTTTTTATGGAGAACTGATTTATTTTTTTTGGCTAAAATGGCCTGATATGCGAAAAGTTCGAATCAGCTCAATATCATTTCTGAATAGGGAATGCACGTTTGGTACCCTTTTTTGCTGAAGTAATCCGGTGTGTCAGGGCCACCCGTGGCCAAGACAAAGTCTCCACCCCAAGCACCCAAGCTCTTGATAGTTCGGGTATAGTCATGAAATAGCTGCTTTTTGACCGTTGGGATCTTTAGCACATCGCTTAACAGGGTCTCATGTTCTTCAAGTAAGATTTCAAAGCTTTCCAAGGTCTGGCAAGTAGCTATTTTTTTGGTGATTTCCGTTATATGTGCCACGAGTGTGGGTTTATCGAAATTCTTTAGTCGGTACCGGGCAATACCTTCCCTGCTATCCTGTTTTTGATTCAAATGGATGAAATACAGATGATCTTTAAACGGTGGATCAAAGTCTACCTGCACCACATGTGGGCTTTTCCCCTCCAAACGATATAGAATAGGATGATTATGTTGAGCACAGGCTATATCGTAGCCACTGCCGGAAAAGGAATTCCATAAAAGCTGAAAGGCATCTATCTTCGCCCATTGTGCAATATTGTTGATCAAGGTGGAAGAAGATCCCAAGCCCCAATCTCTAGGAAAGTCTAGTGTTGTTTCCACCAAATACCCCCTTCTTTCCGAAAGAAAGTCGCGATTCAAGTTTTGGGCTGCCTTTAGTATTTTCAAAAGGGTTTTGGCGATTGGGTTTCCCGGCGGGGTGGACGATTCTATAAATTGCTTTTCACACTTCTTTATTCCGGGGCGCAGATCAACATTGAACTCGAACCAAACAGCTCCGTAGTTATCCAAACTTTTCCAGACCAGGTCTTTAGAGTCTGTTTCTGAGACCTTTAGGTGCTGTCCATAGGAAGTTGGCAGGGCCAAACTGAGCGCGCCATCTAGAATGGCATATTCTCCCGATAGCAGAAGTTTTCCGTTGCTATAGTAGTTCTTGGTCATTTACCTTTCCTTAAAGCCTCAAAAGCGCTGACAACACCACTATGACTGACCGTATTCTTCTTAAAAAATTCCGTCAAGGTCTCTTTTTCTGAACTAGTGGCGCCGAGTTGGTTGAGTATGTTCAATAAGTGCATTTTCATATGGCCCTCTTGTATACCCGTAGTGACCAATGAGCGCACCGCAGCGAAGTTCTGTGCTAGTCCGGCCACCGCAACGATCTGCATAAGTTCTTCGGCAGAGGGTTTTTGTAAAATCTCCAGGGCAAGTTTAACCAAGGGGTGTAAGCTTGTCAAACCGCCAACGGTACCGATGGCCAAAGGCACTTCTATCCAAAACTTAAAAATATCATTTTCAATACGTGCATCAGTGAGACTGGTATACCGACCATCTTTGGCGGCATAGGCATGTACACCGGCCTCTACGGCCCTAAAGTCGTTACCTGTGGCTAAGACTACGGCGTCAATGCCGTTCATAATGCCCTTATTGTGGGTCACCGCCCTATACGGTTCAACTTTGGCAATGGCAACTGCCCGTACCATTTTCTCGGCAAATTCAAGGGCCGATATCCCGTTACCTACCTCAAGTTCTTCGATTGCGCAAGAAACTTCTGCCCGTACTAAACAATTGGGCACATAGTTGCTAAGAATGCACATGACAATCTCAAGCTGTTTCTCCGTTGTTGTAAAATCAGGGTATACCTGTGCTTCGGCCCGCAGGGTCTTGGCAAACTGTTCTAAGCACGAATTGATGAAGTTCGCCCCCATGGCATTCTTGGTCTCAAAAGTGCAGTGCAGTTGAAAGTAGTGGTCAAGGTCAGCGGTTTTGTTGCGCAATTCGATTTTGGTGATGCCCCCGCCCCGTTTTTCCATATTCTGGGTCAGGGTCTTTGCAGATTCGATAATCTTAGGTACCACCGCTTTGAAGAATTTTTCCAATTTCGTCGCATCCCCAAAGAACATAAAATGTACCTGACCTATTTTTTCGGTTCCTAATACGGTAGTTTTGAAGCCGCCCTTATCTAACCAAAATTTAGCCGATTTACTCGCAGCGGCAACTACCGAACTCTCTTCAATGGCCATTGGTATGGCATATAATTTATTGTTTATCAGAAAGTTTGGCGCAATACCAAAGGGCAAATAGAAGTTGCTGATGGTATTTTCAATGAACTCGTCATGCAGTTTTTGAAGGTCGCTGTCAGGGTTCCAATAGCGCCTTAAAAGGGTTTTGGCAGCTTTTTCGTCATCGGTATAGTGCTTGGCAATCCAATCGATTTTTTCCTCTTTGGTCAGTTTCGAAAAACCTTCGACGGGTTCGGTCATAGGGTTGTGCGTTTGAGACGTAAAGATAATCATAAAGACCAGAAACCTGGCAGCGCTGCAATTCGACAAAATCGCCTTCTTTTTTGATACAAATTGAGGTTATTCGTAGAATAATCACTAAACTTGAAAGATTGAATATTTTTATCACGATTATGAGAAAATTGAACATTCTGTTGTTTTTCGCTTTCGTCTTGACGGCTACAGCTTATGCACAAACCAAGCAAGTAACCGTGGAAGAAATCTATCAAGGGGCATTTCGCACTGAAGGCCTTGATGCATTGAATTCTATGAAAAACGGTAAGCAGTATACCGTTTTGAACATCGACCATGGCAGGGGTATAAGCCGCATCGACAAGTACGATTATAAAACCTTGCAAAAAGTGGAGACCATTGTTTCTTCGGCCGATTTTGAAGGCGGAGAAAGTTTTTCCTCGTACGAGTTCAGCGAAGATGAATCAAAATTACTTTTGGCCACTGAGGTTGAGCCAATTTTTAGGCATTCTACCTTGGGTATTTATTATGCATACGACATCGCTACAAAGCAATTGATAAAAATTTCCGACGCCAAGATCCAAGAACCTTCAATGTCACCAAACGGAAAGCATGTTGCCTATGCCCTTAACAATAATATATACCTGTTTGATATGGCTACCAAGAATACTGTTCAAGTTACGACCGATGGCAAGAAGAATCACGTCATCAATGGTGTCACCGATTGGGTGTATGAAGAAGAGTTTGCTTTTGTAAGAGCTTTTGAATGGAATTCCGATGGATCCAAAATCGCTTTTCTGCGTTTTGATGAAACCAATGTTCCTGAGTTTTCTATGGATGTTTATGGTACCGGACTCTACCAGACCCAAGAAGTGTTCAAATACCCGAAGGCGGGAGAGGAGAATGCCCAAGTTTCCCTTCATCTTTATGATGCCAGAACGGCAAGGATTTCAGCTGTTGATCTAGGGGATGCATACTATATTCCTAGAATAAAATGGATGAACCATCCGAATCATTTAAGTGTACAAACGCTGAATAGGCATCAGAACCATCTGAAATTATACGATGTCAATGCCCTTGATAATTTGGCGACCGTTTTAATGGAGGAAAAGGATAAAGCCTACGTAGACATCACCGACAACCTCACATTTTTGGCCGATGACAGTTTTATCTGGACGAGCGAGCAGGACGGCTATAACCATATCTATCTCTATAGCGCCGAGGGCCCATTAATGAACCAGGTCACCTCAGGCGACTGGGAAGTTACCGGTTATTACGGCTATGACCAGCGAGAGGATAGGATCTACTATCAATCAACGGAAAACGGCAGCATCAACCGTGGGGTATATAGTATAGACAGTAGTGGGAAGAATAAAAAGGCGTTGGCAGCCGAGACCGGTAAGAACGCCGCTGATTTCAGTGCAGATTTTACCTATTTCATCAATACCTATTCAAGTTCAAGTACTCCTCCCCAATATACGTTACACAAGGCACTATCAGGAAAGAAAGTAAAGGATATTAAGGATAATACCGGTCTTTTGACCAAGTTGGCCGATTATGAAATTGCACCCAAAGAGTTTTCCACCATTTCGATCAACGGCAATGACCTCAACATGTACATGATCAAACCAAAAGATTTCAACGCCTCGAAAAAGTACCCTCTTTTGATGTTTCAATATAGCGGCCCAGGTTCGCAAAATGTGAGTAATAGTTGGTTAGGGGCCAATGACTATTGGCATCAACTACTGGTTTCGGAGGGGTATATCGTTGCCTGCGTCGATGGCAGGGGTACAGGGTTCAAAGGAAGCGATTTCAAAAAAGTGACCTATATGAACCTGGTAAAATACGAAACGGAGGATCAGATCGCTGCCGCTAGAAAACTAAGTGAACTGCCCTACATCGACGAAAATAGAACAGGTATCTGGGGTTGGAGTTTCGGCGGGCATATGGCAACCAATTGTATTTTGAAAGGCAATGACGTTTTTGAAACCGCAATAGCCGTAGCACCAGTAACATCTTGGCGTTTTTATGATACCATATACACCGAACGTTTTATGCGCACCCCGGCGGAAAACCCAGGTGGCTACGACGATAATTCGCCTTTCAACTACCCACAGTTATTGAAAGGTAACTATCTATTGGTGCACGGTTCTGGTGACGATAATGTACACGTGCAAAATTCGATGCGCATGATCGAAGCTTTGGTACAGGCCAATAAACAATTCGATTGGGCCATTTACCCCGACAAGAACCATGGTATTTACGGGGGAAATACCCGTGTTCACCTATTCAACAAGATGACCGACTTTATAAAGGAGAAACTTTGAACCAAAAACCAACTGAAATATGTCCGATGTTTTAAAATCTGTAGGAAATACCAATACGTTTAAGCACCCCAAAGGCTTATATGTTTTATTTACCGCTGAAATGTGGGAACGTTTTAGCTATTATGGGATGCGCGCCATTCTCATTCTGTTCATGACAACGGATGCAGCGCAGCAAGGGCTTGGTTTAACAACCGAAAATGCAGGTGCCGTGTATGGTCTTTACACTGCCTCGGTGTATTTAATGACCTTGCCAGGGGGTTGGTTGGCCGATAATGTTTTTGGACAACGAAAAGCCGTTTTTTATGGCGGGGTCCTCATTATGATAGGGCATTTGGTACTCGCGATTCCAGGTTCCCCAGCAATTTTCTTTACCGGTTTGGCTTTCGTCGCTTTGGGCACGGGCTTACTAAAAGGAAATATAAGTACGCTAGTAGGTGAGCTTTACGAAAATGAGAACGGGGCTAAACGAGATGCCGGATTTTCTATTTTTTATATGGGAATTAATTTGGGCTCATTTTTCGGGCAGTTATTCGTTCCTCTTTTAGCCGAATATAACTGGCATTTGGGCTTTGGATTAGCTGCTGTAGGTATGTTTTTCGGTTTAATTGCCTATCAGGTCTATGCTCCAAAATATTTAAAGGAGATCGGGGTTGAACCTAAGGCCAAATCAATAGAAAAAACAGGAAGATCGAATACCTCGGTCACCTTCGGCATAATTGCCATCATACTTGCCTTGTTGATTACCTTACAATTGTTAGGTCATATAGATGTAACTACTGCGACGGGTATTGCACAGGCTCTTGGGCTGATTATCGTGGTTATAACTATGGGGTACTTCATCAACATACTTTTTAACGGAGGTTTGAATTTGATCGAGAAGAAGAAAGTGTCGGTCATATTCATACTCTTTGTAGGTATTGCCATTTTTTGGTCGGGTTTTGAGCAGGCAGCTTCTTCGCTGAACTTATTTGCTAGAGATTTTACAAATCGTTTTATTGGGGGATGGGAAATGCCTACGGGGATGCTTCAATCCTTCAACTCTGGTTTTATAATCATCTTTGCCCCGATTGTCGGAGCGCTTTGGGTAAAATTGGCCGCGAGAAATATCAATGTGCGCACCCCGTTCAAATTTGCCATCGGACTGATTTTACTCGGATTAGGGTTTTGGGTTATGGTCGAAGCTGCCCAGGTAGCGGCTAGTGGGGCCAAAGCAGGTATGTTCGCATTGATATTAACTTACTTCTTGCATTCCATAGGCGAGTTGACCATAAGTCCGGTGGGTTTGAGTGCTACGAGTAAACTATCTCCTAAAAAATATTTGGGTCAGATGATGGGTATTTGGTTTGTTGGTGCCGCGTTAGGAAATTTAATAGCAGGATTGATCGGGGGCAATTTTGACCCTGAGAACGTGCTTGAAATGCCAAATATATTTCTAAATGTAGTTTGGGTTTCCGTTGGGGCCGGTTTGATATTTTTTGCTGCGAGCCCGTTTATTAAAAAATGGATGGGAGAGGTAACTTAAATTCTTTCAATCCATTAATCAAAATAATACGCTCCCTTTTCACCGGTATAGTGAAAGGGGAGTTTTCTTTTGGCACAGGTAGTTTTCCAACGATCGATAGAACTTCTGTAATTGCTGCCGTCGGCGATGAGGATCTTTGGCCTTATGGAATCAAGCAAACGCTCAAGGTTGATTTTTGGGGATTGGATTAGAACTAGGTAATCTGCCCGTGGGTTTTCAGAATATACGCCTACACTATCGATGAACAATATGCTTTTATCACCGAACTGATAACTGTTCTGTAGGATTTCGTGTTTAAGTTTTACCGTGCGCTCCGCTATGCTATAAGCAGTTACAATTCTATCGATTACCTCTGGTTTTGTGGTGAAAATATCGATATGTCCGCCTTTCTGATACATCAAAACGGAATTTTGGGTCTGATGGGCCAGAAGCAGGGTTTCCTTTTTCGAAGCTTGGTAGGTTGCGTAAAATGACCAAAGTTGAAAAAGTAAAATTGATGAAAGAAAAACTACCACCCGCTTGAACGTAGATTTGGTCAGAATGGCCAATAAACTAAAGATTACCGCATACGATAGTAGCAATTGTGTACTATCAAAGGGTATATTCTCGAAAATAAAAGCTTCCTGTTGGGCAACCCATTCGATAACGGTATTCATTAACCTGATCAGTGTGTCGTACAGCTTCACCAAGAAATCGGGCAACCAAT
Organism: Flavobacteriaceae bacterium; assembly: GCA_050330515.1. GTDB lineage: Bacteria > Bacteroidota > Bacteroidia > Flavobacteriales > Flavobacteriaceae > Maribacter_C. The sequence goes on from JBHJNU010000003.1 coordinate 15,037, forward strand.
TTAAAAGTGACAAAATGATCACCAAAATACCCATCCCCAGCACCAATCCCAAGAACGGCACGATCAAGAGGTTCGAGATGAAGAAAAGTCCCGGAAACTGATGAAAATAGAACAGGCTTATTGGCAAGACACCCAATTGAGCAGCAACACTAACCGAGAGTAATTGCCATAGTTTTCGAACTACTACGTTCTTCGGAAACCATAATCTTTGCAACAAAGGGTAGATCCAAACTATGGCGAAAACTGCCGCATAGCTCATTTGAAAACCAACTTGAAATAGTAGCATTGGGTTGATGAGCAGTAAGATGAAGAACATCGAAAGGGCCAAGATGTTGAAGGTATTGCTTGGTCTGTTGAGGTATAGGGCGTAGGCCACAAATGTGAACATGGTCACGGCCCGTACCACCGATGCCGAAAACCCCGCTACCAGGGCAAAGCCCCAGAGCTGAACTACAATGATAATGAGTTTGATGGTTTTTCCTTTGGGTAAGCTCTCTATCGGCCTGAATATAAATTGAAGTAGCATTAAAAGTATCCCGATATGAAGTCCGGAAACCGCTAATATATGAACCGCACCTGCATTCTTGTAATTGTCATAGGTAGTTTCTGAGATATCGGCACGTTGACCAAGTAATAGTGCTTGTATGATGCCCAATTCGTCTTGCCCAAAATCGGTTTCCTTAAGTTTAGAACTAATCTTATTTCGGAAAGCGGCCGCCAATCCATAGATGGTAACCGTGCTATATTCTGAAAGCGAATAGTTTTCCTTAGTCAATCGGAGCTCATGGTAGATACCCAAACGGTGCAAATACTTCCGATAATCGAATTGATGTGGGTTCAAGGGAGCCTTTATCTCATCGAGGTGGCCGTATACCAAGAGTTCTTGATCGACTTTCAGATTTAAGTTACTGCTGTCATTTGGGGAGTTTAACATGATTTTACCCGTTGCATGATGACCATCGACTTCGATTAGCATTCCAATATACCTGTTGGTAAAAGCGTTGGGTTTCAGTACCTCTGTTATCTTGATTCCAAAACCATGGGCCCGCTGAAGATCACTATGCGAATAATGACCTTCCCAATTTTCAGGAAGCCAAAGACTGATGGCTAGAATGCCGATACTTACGGTGGTCGTTAACGTTGCAATACCGAACAAAATAGCATCCCTCTTGACAGATTTTAAGAATAGCCAGCCAAGTAAGCATAGCGAGACCAATGCGGTAAGTAGCGAAAACAGGATGGTGGCCCCTAGATAATTTCCGATCAGGATGCCCACTACCAAAAAGATGGTCAATTTGATGGGTACGAATCGGAGCAACTGCATTACAGAACCCTTGTGGCCTTTACAAAGGCGGAATTCCAAAAACCCTCGCGCAGCGACGAGACGATAACCCCTCGCGTAGTCGATGCATGAATAAACTTTATCTCGTCATTTTCTACGGCGACCACCATGCCAACATGGTTGATCCGGCGTGAGCGTTTACTTGTTCTGAAGAAAAGAAGGTCTCCTTTGGTAACTTTCTTAATTTTTATTTCCATGCCTTCTTCCGCCATTTCATAAGATACTCTAGGTAATTTCACATCGTGTTCGCCGAACGCTACATATAAGAGGCCTGAGCAATCCATGCCTTTTTTAGTGGTACCACCGTATTTATACCGGGTTCCGGAAAAGGTCAGTGCGGTATTGATGATATCGTTGGCAAGTGAATAGATGTCATTTGGTACAGCGGGTTCAATCGGTCTAATTTCCTCTAAAGTTCTAGGGTCTGAAGCTTCTACGGTAACCGTTCTTGTTTTACTGTAAGATTTGCTATCGCTATAAGTTGTCTTCTTTTTGACGGCTCCGCAACCAACAACAAGCATAGCAAGAATAAGGTAGCGGAGTTTTTGCATTTTCAAGAAGTGTTTGCGGTTCTTGAAGTTCAAAATTAAAGAAATAATTCAAACATTGATCCCATGTATAGGTACAGGGCGATCATTGTTGGCTTTTTTGTTTTAAATAGAGGCATAAATCAATGCCGCTGTTTTATCGCTGGCACCGGCGCCACCCAGTTTTTTTTCTAGCTCGTCATAGGCCAGTAATTGGCTATTTCGGGCAGGTCCCTTTAAAATTTTGTTGAGCTCGGTTTTCAACTTCATGGGGGTAAGGTCATTTTGAATCAACTCTTTTACCACTTCTTTTTTCATTATCAAATTGACCAAAGAAATATAATCGAGGGTTATGATACGTTTTGCAATTTGATATGATAGCCAATTGGCCTTATAGCATACCACCTGCGGTACGTTGAACAAGGCTGTTTCTAAGGTAGCCGTGCCGCTGGTAACAAGCGCTGCGTGTGCCACGCTCAAAAGGTCGTAGGTCTTGTTGGTGACAAAACCCACATTACGGGTAGTAAGAAATTGAGTGTAGAAATCACGGTCTAGACTAGGGGCGCCTGCAATAATGAACTCATGGTCGGGAAAATCGTTAATTACCGATAACATTATCGAGAGCATTTTTTGAACCTCCTGTTTTCGACTGCCCGGTAGTAAGGCTATAATGGGTTTGTCATGGCTTATATTATTTTCCTGTCTGAACGCGGTGCCGTCGATTTCCGAACGGTTACCGATGGCATCGATCAAGGGATGCCCGACAAAATGCACCGGAAAATGGTGTTTTTGTTCATAAAATTCTTTTTCAAACGGGAGTATAACATACATCATATCGATATCGCGTTTGATTTTTTCAATGCGACCTTCTCGCGATGCCCAAATCTGTGGGGCTATATAGTAACTCGTTTTGAACTTTTTTGCTTTGGCCCATTTGGCAATTCGTAAATTGAAACCGGAGTAATCGATAAAGATGATAATATCAGGATCGAACGATGCAATATCGGTCTTGCAGAATGCAATGTTCTTGAAAACGGCGCTAATGTTGGTCGCTACCTCAAGGAACCCCATAAAGGCAATCTCTTTATAGTGCTTTACAAGGTCTCCTCCCTCATTGCGCATTAAATCGCCTCCCCAGCAGCGTATATGGGCCTGGGCATCTTTCAACTTAAGCGCCTTGATGAGGTTGGATCCATGTAGATCACCCGATGCCTCACCTGCTATGATATAGTATTTCATTAAAAAAATTCAAAGTGCCCTTATCGAAATCAAATTGTTGATTCCTCAACGTAGCGAATTCTATAAACTGTTTTGCACCAACTTTTAAGAAGTAGGCCGCTAAAAAACCTTATAGTACAAAATGATCAAGGCGGTAATTAATGTTGCTATAAGTACCCCCTTTGCCCTATGATCCCTTCGAATTCGCAAGAACAAGAAAAAGGCAAGCAAGTTTAAAATGGCACCCAAGGCCAGCAGACTGCCTACATGCCCTTGTTGTACCGCTACGTTGAAGGTGTCTTTGATCCCTAAACTTGAAAAAAGTAAAATGTATAAAAGTGTTCCTAAGGTATTGGCAATGATACCCACCAAAAACCCGATGATAAGTTCTTTTTTATGCATGCAGATTCCAATTATTTATATGTTGTATGGCATGGTGCGCCGTTAAATCGAATTGTGTGGGCACAATGGAAATGTAGCCGTTGGCCAAGGCCCATTCATCGGTATCCTCACCCTTGTCCAGAAGCTCAAACTCTCCGGTCAACCAATAATAATCTTTACCCATTGGATTGGTTCGCTTATCGAACTTCTCTTTCCAATTGGCTCTTGCCTGGCGACAAACTTTTATCCCTTTGATCTCTCTTTCTGACAGTTTGGGTATGTTGACATTGAGTACGACCCCTTGCGACATGCCATTGGCAATAGCTTCCTTTACAATTTTTTTGATGCTTTCCCCTGCCTGGTCAAAGTCGGCATGCCATGAATAATCGCATAAGGAGAACCCTATGGCGGGTACTCCTTCAATTCCGGCCTCAATTGCAGCGCTCATAGTACCGGAGTAGATGACATTGATCGACGAATTTGACCCATGGTTTATTCCACTGACACAAATATCCGGTTTTCTGTCCAAAAGTTCTTGTAATGCCAGTTTAACACAGTCGGCCGGGGTACCGCTACAGCTATATTCCTGTTGTGCGCCATGGATGAGATCTGGGGCCATTTTTTTTACAAATAGGGTACTGTCAATAGTAATCGCATGACCCATTCCCGATTGAGGACTATCAGGGGCTACAACAATAACATCGCCTATTTCCTTCATAAACCGAACCAAGGCACGAAGGCCTGGAGCGGTAATTCCGTCATCATTGGTGACCAAGATCAAGGGTTTTGACATTTGATATAATTTATGTTGTAAAAATACGTTTTTAATGAAGATATCGCCCCTGGTCTCATTTAACGAAAAAATATGTATTTGGTCTATGTACTGGCATGGTTTTTTCAGTACCTTAGGGAAGTACATTGAAAATCAAACTTAAATTGGTCTTCTTGGCCAAAAAGATAAAATGATATACATGAAGAAGAATTTAACTTTTGTGCTATTTGGAATGCTGGTTGCCGTTGCATCTTGCAGTTTTACGAACAAATCTTTTGAGAACGATGATAAAGACAAGTTGTTGCTGGATCTAATAACTTACGTACTCAACAAGGGGCATTATGAGCCCAAAGTGATCAATGACGATTTTTCGGTAAGTGTTTTCGAAGATTTTATCGACGAACTCGACCCAACAAAACGCTATTTTCTAGAATCGGATATCAAGGAATTCGAACAGCAGAAGTTTCAGATCGATGATCAGATAAAGAACACTGATATTACCTTTTTCAACATGGTCTATGATCGGTTGATGAAGCGCATTGACGAGGCAAAGGTAATCTACAAGGAAGTCTTGGAACAACCCTTCGACTTCAATAAAGATGAAGAAATAAGTATAGAGTATAAAGAAGTGCCCTTTGCGGCATCAAGGCAAGAACTTAAAGAGCGATGGAGACAACAGTTGAAATATGCTACCTTGAACACCTATGATTCAAAGCTTACGAGTGGCCATGTTCATTCACCTGATGAGGATCCAGACTTTCATGAAAATGATATTGCAGCTGAAGAAGATGAACCAATGGCACCAAAAGAAGCCGAAATATCAGCTAGGCAATCTACAAGAAAGACCTTGGACGAATATTTTGATTTCATAGCCGATGTTGAGCGAAAAGATTGGTTCGTTCAGTACATCAATACTATCGTAGATGAATTCGACCCGCATACCTTTTACTTCGCACCAGAGGAGAAAGAAAAATTCGATACCAGTATGTCTGGCAAATTCGAGGGTATCGGAGCACGTTTGCAGAAAAAAAATGAAGGGGCCATGATCATGGATATAATTTCCGGTGGACCCGTATGGCGAGATGCCCGTATAGAAGTTGGCGATATTATTGTCAAGGTGGCGCAAAAAGGCGAAGAACCGATCGACATCGTAGGCATGCGACTTGATGATGCCATCAAAATGATCAAAGGTCCAGCAAGTACGGTTGTTGAATTGACCGTGCGTAAAATAGACGGATCCATCGATGTGGTTTCGTTGACTAGAGACGTGGTTGAATTGGAGGAGTCTTTTGCGAAGTCGGCCAATATCATTAAGGAAGACAAAAAGTATGGACTCATTAATCTACCTAAATTCTATGTGGATTTTGAAGATTACGGAGAACGAAATTGTGCAACTGATGTAGCGAAAGAAGTGGAGCGCCTAAAACAAGAGGGTGCAGAAGGACTCATTTTAGACCTACGTGATAACGGTGGTGGTTCATTAAAGACTGTGGTTGAAATGGCTGGACTTTTCATTAAGGACGGGCCCATTGTTCAGGTACAATCTGCCGGTAAATCTAAAGAAGTATACGAAGATAAAGATGAACGCAGACAATGGGATGGGCCATTGGTAATCTTGGTCAATGAACTTTCTGCATCGGCTTCAGAGATTTTGGCGGCGGCCATGCAAGACTATAAGAGGGCCATAGTAATAGGAAGTAAACAGACATTCGGTAAAGGTACCGTTCAAAATGTGTTGGATCTAGGGAATATTGTGCGAAGCAACGAGCATGGTGATTTAGGCGCCATCAAACTGACTACGCAAAAATTCTACCGTATCAATGGAGGCTCTACACAACTTGAAGGGGTTAAAAGTGATGTGGTCGTGCCAGATAAGTATAGTTATATAGAGATAGGTGAGCGAGATCAGGCGAACCCTTTGAAATGGGATAAAATTTCCCCCGCGGATTATGACCTATGGGATGGATATATTGATTATGAGCAAACCCTTGCCAATAGTAAGGCAAGAATGGCCAATAATCCGCAAATAAAGTTAATTGAGGAAAATGCCAGATGGTTGAAATCGCAGCAAGATGAGCATGTTATTTCGTTGAGTTATCAAGATTATATAACTGAAAAGGCAAAGGTCAAAGAAAAGTCGGACTATTTCAAAAAACTGTTTGATTACGATTCTAAATTGACCTTCGAATCTTTAAAATATGAGCGGGAACTTTTTACCCAAGATACGGTTCTTCGTGAAAAAAGAGATCGCTGGCACAAAGACCTGGCCAAAGACGTTTATGTAGAGGAAGCGGTAAACGTACTGCAAGACTTGAAGACGAACAATATCAGGCAAGCCAAGCTGGCTAGTGTGAAAGGCTAGATAAAAAGGAAGTAGTTTATATAGAAAACCTGCCAAGCGGCGGGTTTTTTTATTTTCGCCGGCATTCTTTGGTGCTGGTCCTTGAATTTTTGTAAAGTTGATTTGTTTGCAAAATTGTCGCACCTAATTATGTTAAATTTGCGGTATGGCACAGTTGAACTTTTTTTATAAGAACAAGTCGGTTTACGGTATTTTACTTCTGGTTTGCGTTTTGGGCTTCTGGTTGTTCGAAAATTTTTATACCCCTGATGCCTATACCATTTCAGACGACGAGGTTATTAAGACACCGGTTCCCTCTTTTATAGTGCCCTCTTCAACGGCCGGGCAGTTAGTGCAACACCATAATTTTATGCTTTCTTATAATGAGAACTTCGAGCAGGCCGAATGGGTTGCCTATGTTTTAAAAAAAAGCCACCTGACCTCAGATGACCGCAAAAGACCTTACTTCATTGAAGATCCAAAAGTGAAGACCAAATCTGCCGACTGGCGAAATTACAAAGGTTCAGGTTATGACCGCGGACATCTTTGCCCTGCAGGTGATCGGAGATTTTCAGAACAGGCCTATAACGAAACCTTCTATACTAGTAATATAACGCCTCAGAACAAAGATTTCAACGCCGGCGTTTGGAACCGGTTAGAGATGAAAGTGCGTCAATGGGCAAAACAGCATGGAGAGGTCTTTGTTATAACCGCAGGAGTTCTTGAGCCGGGCTTGGAAGAAATTGGCGACGAAGATGTAGCGGTACCGAGGCAGTATTATAAAATAGTTGCAAGGGGAAAGGCTGAAAACCTCAAAGTGCTTGGGTTTCTAATGGATGGAAAAGAGAGCTCAAAACCGCTGGACGAATTTACCGTCGCTGTTGACCGCATTGAAGAACGCACGGGCATCGATTTTTTTTCAGAACTACCGGATAGTGTAGAGAAAAAACTGGAAAGCGCCAATAATAGGTCTGCATGGATGTTTTAGTGTTCAGGCTGAAACTTGGAACCTCATCTTAGATTCCCTCCTTTAATCTGTTCGAATCGAGTTTCAAAAATATAAAGAGCAAAGCTGTAAAACCAAGCATACTCGAACCTCCATAACTTGAAAAGGGCAGGGGTATACCAATGGTAGGAAGTAACCCGATCACCATGCCGATATTGATAAAATAGTGAACGAAAAGAATCGAGATTACCCCATAACCGTACATTCTACTGAACGGATTCTTTTGACGCTCCGCCAAATAGACCAATCTTAAAAGTAGCAGCGTGAAAAGTACAATTACCGTGGTTGCGCCAACAAAGCCCCATTCTTCACCTATGGTGGTGAAAATGTAATCAGAATGTTGTTCGGGCACAAAATCGCCCTTGGTTCGTGTGCCTTCTAAAAAGCCCTTTCCAAAAAATCCGCCTGATTCTATAGCCTTTTCCGATTGATAGGTATTGTAACCAATAGTTTTTCGAATTTCCTCTAATTTGGAGGGGTCCTTCTCTAACCTTAGCCATAGGCTAAAGCGGTCACGGTGCCTTTGCTCAAAGACATTATTGAATAAAAAATTTACGGATAGGGAGAACAATATGGTAACAACGGCCATGAAGACCAAAGGGAGCATGGGAATCTTAAAGGTCTTTTTTTTGAACAAGGCCAAAAGTGCAAGAAGAAGTGAAACCACAATGCTTACCCATATGGTGCCGAATACCAAGGTCATTACAAATACGACTATGGCCAGAAGAACTATCACAAGGTAATAGAGGGGAAGGCCCTCTCTAAAGAAAACGAAGGCCATTGCAAAAAAAACAAGGGCACTTCCCGGATCGGGCTGGGGCACGATCAAAATGGCAGGAATAAGCAGTAACAAGAAAGCGTACATCTGATCTTTTTTGCGTCTAATATCGGTTTGAATATCGCTCAGGTATTTAGCCAGGGCCAGGGCTGTGGCTACCTTTGCGAATTCGGAAGGCTGCAGGTTGAAAAAGCCCAGGTCGTACCAAGAGGTTGCACCGGCTATAGTTTTGCCAAACACGAACAGCCCCAGCAATAGCACAATGGAGATAACGTACATCACGCTTGAAAAGCGTTCGTAAAAGCTTGCCTCCAGGGCTAAAATAACAATGATTGATAAACAACTTGTAACGATAAAGAAGAACTGTTTACCGTGCAACGTACTAAAATCAAAAATGGAGACGGACTCATCGGTAAAGGTACTTGAGTAAATGTTCACCCAACCAATGGTGATCAATGCTAGGTAGAAAAGAACAGATAGCCAATCTATACGTCTGAGAGTACTCTTGCCGGCCATACTAGTTAGCTTTAACGGTATCCGGTGCAGGCTTTACGGCATGCTGGCTCCAGTCCCTTTCATTTATTTTGAATGGCATTCCACTGTAGGGTTTTGCATACTCGGCCTCCAATGTTCTTTCGAGCATGCGCTTTTCCAAATCTTTTCGCGTAATTTCTCGTTTGATATATTTTTCAATGAGCAGTGAGGCAATATGCCCGGCATAACGGCCACCGAAATAGCCGTTCTGAATGTAGACGGCGATGGCAATTTTAGGATTATCGACCGGTGCAAAGGCAATGAATACCGAGTTATCTGTCAATTGGGTTCGAACGCTATCGATCACCATGAAGTTTTCTACAGTACCTGTTTTACCTGCAATGTCTATATCGGGTATTTGAACGTTTACCGCGGTTCCTTTTTTATAAACGTCGGCCATACCCTGAATTACGGGGTCAAAATGTTCCTTCGCGATGGTAGTGTACTTCGGTTCAGTAAATGCAGGGTTGGTTATATCCTTTCCTTCTACCTTTTTTAGGATATGTGGCGTAATGAAATAGCCCCGATTCGCTATGGCCGCGGTCATATTTGCTAATTGCAATGGGGTGACATTGACCTCACCTTGTCCTATTGCATTCGAATAGGTAGTGGTTGCGTTCCATCTATTTTCACCGTACCATTTGTCATAGAACGCCTTGTCGGGAATACTTCCGCGCCTACCCGTATGAAGGTCAGAACCCAAATATCCACCTAGGCCGAAACTTTTCAAGTGGTTTGCCCATACATCCATACCCTCGCCCGGTGTGTCGAAATGGTCAATTATTTTTTTGTAAGTACTCACAAAATAAGCATTGCATGAATTGAATATGCCCGTGTTCAGATTTCTTGTTCCGCCGCCACAATGGCATCCTTTCTTGTTTCTTCCAATGTAAAACCCACCAAAGCATGATACTGTCGAAGTAGGGGTAATAGCGCCTTCTTGCAGTGCTATAAGTGCATTTAGGGTCTTAAAGGGCGAGCCTGGGCTCTTTTCAAATGAAATCGTACGGTCGAAGGTCGGTTTCGCAACCGAATCGTTGTGCAATTTTGTATAGTTTGCCGATCGCTGCCTACCTACCAAAAGTGATGGGTCGTACGTCGGACCAGAAATCATGGTCAAGATCTCTCCTGATGATGGCTCTATGGCAACAATGCCACCCCACTTGCCGTGCATCAGCAGTTCGCCATATTCTTGTAGTTCTTTGTCTATGGTAAGGTGAATTTCTTTTCCTTGCTCAGGTTGCACGTCTAGAATGCCATCCTTATACTTGCCAATATCTCTATTGAATCTATCTTTCTGAATATATTGTACGCCTTTGATACCTCTAAGGGTGTCCTCGTACACTTTTTCGACTCCGGTTCGCCCGGTTAGTTCGCCTTGCACATAATAGGGGTTTTTGGCCAGGTCTGCATCGTTTACTTCACTGATGTATCCTAAAACGTTGGCGCCACTGTTGGTATCATAATATCGTAATGACCTCTTTTGAATATAGAACCCTTCAAAATGGCGCATTTTTTCTTGAAGTCTCGCATAATCTTCTTTTGATAATTGTGGAACGAGAACCGATGGCAGTCTAGGGGAATAGATTCGAGCCTTTCGCAGTTCTTTAACGAACTTTTCTTTATCAATGTTCAAAAGGGCACAGAATTCAAGGGTGTCTAAGGGCTTCACCTCCCGGGGAATTACCATCACGTCATAGGCCGGATCGTTGCCCACGAGTAATTTGCCATATCTGTCAAAGATATAGCCCCTTTCCGGGTAATCATAGATGGGTTTGATAGCGGGATCCTCCAATACCTGATCCGGGGAAAAACTGAAAACCTGCAGGTAGCTCAACCTGCCGATAAACGTTATCCCAATGATAATGATAATGGACGATAATAATATTTTCTTCATTCTTTCGAAACACTAAAAAGTGAACTGAACAACAAACAGAGTACTAAAGTGGCCATACCTATGGCTATAACCTTTTTTATAATTAAGAGAAGATTGCCCCAGCTAAAGATCTCTAAGGTAAAGAAAACCATGTGGTGTACTATAATCAATAACGCTAAAAACGTGAATTGTTGTACCCAAGTGGCATTACCTAGTTTAAAACTTTGAAACTCGTAGTTCACACCAAAAACAAAGCGCATTATTGCCGGCCGTAAATAGGCGATCGTTACCGTGGCGGCTGCATTAAGGGCCATGGAATCGGAGAAAAAATCAACAAACAGGCCCAAGAAGAAACTAAGGCCGATGAATACGGCCCTGTTCTGTTTGGCTGGATACCAATATAGAAATAGAATGTAGACCATTGGGTTGATGAAACCGAAAAAATTCAGTCTATTGAACACCAATACCTGGACTAAGACCAACAGGGCAAAGCGGACGATATTTATGATGTAGTAGTTACTGAACATTTCTTCTGGTATCTTCTTGTAATTTTATGATCTCTGCCCTATTCTTGTTGTTAATAATATAGACATTTTTAAGATTGGTCATATCGTTGAAGAGCACCACATCTATTCGCCAAAAACTCTTGGTATTGTTCAAATCGAAACTTTTAATGGTTCCGATCGGTATGTTCTCTGGAAAAATACTGCTCATACCCCCCGTAACGATGGTATCGCCTACCTTTAGGGGCACTAATCTTGGAATGTCGACCAGTTGCACCTCGTAATAATTTTTTTCGTCCCATACCAGAGACCCGAAATGATTGGTGTTCTTTAGTTTTGCGTTGATGTTCGAATTCTCGTTCAAGATACTTTGAACACTGGCATACCTGTTCGAAGTGTTTTCAACAATGCCTAGAATTCCATTGGCGGTGATGACGCCCATATCAGGTTTAACCCCATCTCTTTCGCCTTTGTTTATGGTAATGTAGTTTCTACTATCGGCATAGCTATTTTTGATTACTTGGCCTGAGGTTACGGTATACTTGGCCTGAACCGAATCAAGGGGTACGGGGTCACCTGGTTTTTGATTTAAGAGAAGGTTTCGGAGTTGCTCGTTCTCTTCTACCAAAATTTTGTTTTCATCTTGTAGATCAAAATATGAGGTAATATTGAACGATGTCTCATAAATACGCCCCGTAAGCCAACTTGATGAGTTGAAAAACCGCGATTGATGGTACGAATGTGATTGAATGGTAAACCCCAAAGAAAGCAACAATAAAAAGACATAGAGAAGAAAGTTCTTATATCTTATGATAAAGTTGATGATTTGCCGCATGCCATTGAAATTTTATGTAATCCTTTATTTGGGCCCAGGATTTAATAAAAAGAAGGATAACCATTTACTTCTAAGCACCTATTTGATCAGTATGCTCTTATAGCGCTCCAAATTTTTAAGCGCGATACCTGTTCCCCTCACCACTGCTCTTAAAGGATCTTCGGCAATATATACGGGTAAATCTGTTTTTTGGGAAAGTCTTCTATCTAAGCCCCTGAGCATAGATCCCCCACCGGCCATATAGATGCCCGTGTTGTAAATGTCAGCGGCCAATTCTGGCGGTGTCTGTGAAAGGGTCTCCATAACCGCATCTTCAACACGGAGAATTGATTTATCTAGCGCCTTTGCAATCTCTCGGTACGAAATCTGTACTTGTTTTGGTTTGCCGGTCAATAGATCTCTACCCTGAACCGATTTTTCGTCGGGCGGGTGCTGCAGGTCTTCCGTAGCAGAACCAATCTCGATCTTTATATTTTCCGCGGTGCTTTCACCAACATATAAATTGTGTTGTGTGCGCATGTAGTAGATGATGTCATTGGTAAATACGTCTCCCGCAATCTTTACAGATTTGTCACAAACGATGCCACCTAAAGCGATGACGGCAATCTCGGTGGTACCACCACCAATATCAACGATCATATTTCCCTTGGGTTGCATAATATCAAGACCGATACCGATTGCAGCTGCCATTGGTTCGTGGATCAAATACACTTCCTTTCCGTTCACGCGTTCCGCAGATTCTTTTACCGCACGCATTTCGACCTCGGTAATGCCCGATGGAATACAGATGACCATACGCAGCGCTGGGGGAAACCATTTTTTCTTTAAGGCGGGAATATTCTTGATGAACATATTGATCATCTTTTCAGAGGCATCAAAATCTGCGATCACGCCATCTTTCAGTGGTCGGATGGTCTTTATGTTCTCATGGGTCTTGCCCTGCATCATACTGGCCTCTTTGCCGACCGCGATGATCTTACCCGAAATACGGTCTCTAGCTACGATCGATGGACTGTCAACTACCACCTTATCGTTATGGATAATGAGGGTGTTCGCCGTACCTAAGTCGATGGCGATTTCCTCGGTCAAGAAATCAAAAAATCCCATTGTTAATTCGTTTGGTTATGTTACACGTATGCGTGGGGTGCATTTCACCGACAAAAGTACTAAAAATCAAGGGTGTTTGGTTTTTTATATTTGCAAATTATACCCAAAAAAAGGTACGGCCTACAATTTATAAACTTCCTGACGATTTTTTTAATGCTTGAAATGACGCGTGCCCGTCGTTACCATGGCAACACCATTTTCATTGCAATAATCAATACTTAATTGGTCCTTTATCGATCCGCCCGGTTGTATAACGGATGCAATGCCACTTTTATGCGCAATTTCTACACAATCTGGAAAGGGGAAGAAGGCATCGCTGGCCATAACCGCCCCGTTCAGGTCAAAATTAAAGGACCTGGCCTTGTGAATGGCCTGATTAAGGGCATCTACGCGTGAAGTTTGACCCGTGCCGCTCGCGCATAACTGTTTGTTCTTTGCAATTACAATGGTATTCGATTTGGTGTGCTTACACAATTTTGAGGCGAAAATCAAATCGTCTAATTCACTATCGGTAGGTTTCTTAGTGGTAGCATAGGTTAAATCTGCTACGGTATCTGTCTTGACATCTTTGTCTTGAACCAAAATACCGTTTAAGCAGGAGCGTACGGTTGTCTGTGGCAGTTCAACATCGTTCAGGCTTAAAATGATACGGTTCTTCTTTGCCTTTAGAATTTCTAGTGCCTCATTTGCATAACTGGGCGCGATCACTACTTCGCAAAATAGCGCATTGATTTCTTCTGCAGTGGCCTTGTCGATTTCTTTATTGGCTATCAAGACACCTCCGAATGCAGATACTGGGTCTCCGGCCAAAGCATCTAAATAAGCTTCCAGCAGGGTTTTGCGCGTTGCCAGTCCGCAGGCGTTGTTGTGCTTCAAGATGGCGAAAGTTGCATCGTCATGTTTGAATTCTAACATCAGGTTTACGGCCGCATCAACGTCTAATAGGTTGTTGTAGGAGAGCTCTTTGCCGTGCAGAATGGAGAACATTGCGTCGAAGTTACCGAAGAAGAATCCTTTTTGGTGCGGGTTTTCACCATAACGCAATACCTTGCCATCCATCTCGCTTATCTTCAAGGCTGCCAGCTCATGGTTCTTGTTGAAATAATTGAAGATCGCCGTATCGTAATGTGATGAAGCGTTGAACGCTTTTGCGGCGAAACGCTTTCGCACCTCCAAGGTCGTACTGCCATTTCCTTCAGATATGATTTCTAGAACTTCGGCGTAGTCTTCCATGGAAGAAACACAGAGCACGTCTTGATAGTTTTTTGCAGCTGCTCGAATTAGCGAAATTCCACCGATATCAATTTTTTCAATGATATCCTCTTCCGAGGCACCACTTGCAACGGTTTTTTCAAAGGGGTAAAGGTCTACGATAACAATATCCAGTTGGGGAATTTCGAATTCCTTTAATTGGGCCAGATCACTTTGGTTGTCCTGTCGGTTCAAAATACCACCGAAAACTTTTGGGTGCAGGGTTTTTACGCGTCCGCCAAGGATCGAAGGGTAACTTGTCACTTCTTCAACAGGTATGACCGCGATGCCTAAATCTTTGATGAATTTTTCAGTTCCGCCCGTTGAATAGATGGTGATGCCCAGTTCGTCGAATTTTCGAACTATAGGTTCTAACCCATCTTTATGGAATACTGAAATTAAGGCTGAATCGGCTTTTTTGAAGGTGCTCATTTTTACGCGCTTGTGGGTTTTTGTTGAGCAAGCAAAAGTAATTTTTTTGCAGGTAACAAACCCCTCAGGTTATCAACAAAACAAGCAAAGTTTTAAAGAATGGCAGCTACTTTTTCATTGACGAACTCTAAAAACCGCTCATCCTCCTCGGTAAAAGGGTCAGGGGTATTCGAATCAATATCGATTTGGCCTATATTTTCACCGTTGACGAATAGGGGCACCACGATTTCCGCCTTTACCGTAAGGCTGCATGCAATGTAGTTATCTTGGGCCTTTACATCGGGCACTACAAAATTTTGATTTGAAACGGCGACTTGGCCGCAGATACCCTTTCCAAAGGGAATAATGGTATGATCGGTAGGTTCGCCGACGTAGGGTCCGAGTTTCAATTCTTCCTTTTCTCCATTCCTAAAATAAAATCCTACCCAATCATAGTGGGGCACGTTTTTTTGTAATAGTTCGCAGAGTTGTTGTAATCTGGTATCGGGGTCGGTCCCGGTATTATTTAAAATGGTCTCCACTTTGGGTTTAAGGGCTGCTAGCATAGAATTGTCTTTCAGTTTTTTTTTCAAAAGTCGATGTTTGGCTTAAAAGTTACAATACGATACCCCCTAAATATTCGTTAATATATGATCATGACATAACGGCCCATGGAATATTTCGTATTTTTGCATTAATGAAAGCGGTACTTCATAAGATAGCTTCAATGGCGATGGCCCTTTTGCTTTTGCTTTCCACGACCTCTTGGAAGGTGGAGAAGCATTATTGCATGGGTCGTTTGATCAATGTCGCCCTTTTCGTTCATGTCGATGATTGTGGAATGGGTATGGACCTGGTCGGTAACCCGGAATCAAAATTACAAAATAGGAATTCGTGCTGCGACGACAATGTCGTTTTGATCGAAGGCCAGGATGATCTGAAAATATCTTTCAATGACCTTGACGTCAATGGGCAAACATACTTCATTGGCCAAAGCTACACTTTTAGTTATAGGGGTCTGATATTAACGCACAAAGCCGTTTCCCAAAAAACGTACCCGCCCCCGATTTTGGTCAAGGACATTCAGTTGCTTGACGAAGTTTTCTTGATTTGATACGTTGGTTTTTCCTTCCCACAAGTTTGGGAATTTGCCCATTTAGCTGCAAATAGGGCAGGGTGTCTTAGAGCACCTTGGAAAAAGTAACCATCAAATAAAAATCATGAAACATACATACAGTATAACCGGTATGACCTGCACTAATTGCGTGGCCTCGGTTGTTGCCGAACTTTCTAAAATAGAAGGTGTTACCCATGTTGCCGTAAGTCTGGAAAAAGGAGAGGCCGAAATGGAGATGGAAAGACATATTCCATTAGGGATCCTACAAACTGCCTTATCTAAGAAATACAGCATCAGCGTAAAAAGAAGTGGTGCTACCGATATAATTGTCGACGGCGTTTCCGAAAAATCGAAACTACAGCAGTTGAAACCCTTGCTGTTGATCTTTTTGTACCTATTTGCTGCAGCTTTTCTGCTCCATATCAAGAATTGGAATACTGAAGAAGCCATGCTCGACTTTATGGGCCTTTTCTACATTGTTTTTAGTTTCTTCAAGTTATTGGACCTGAAGGGTTTTCCAGAGAGTTTTCGCATGTACGATCCCTTGGCGAAGTTAATGCCCGCCTATGCATGGGCCTATCCTTTTATTGAGCTTGTTCTTGGCCTGTTGCTGTTAATGCGTTTTCAAATCAACGCCGCGCTTTTTATCACCGTTGTAGTTCTTGGAATTACAACTATCGGGGTTTCTAGAACCTTATTGGATAAAAAAAGTATTCGGTGCGCTTGTTTGGGTACGGCGTTGAAACTTCCTATGACGGAGGCCACTTTCATCGAGAACACAATCATGCTGGTAATGGCGCTGACCATGCTGGTACAGAATTTTATTTAAATCACAAAAAACAGAAAACGGGTCGCATCTGGGTCAATGGTAATCTACCCACGCTGAGGTTAAATGCGCTCTAAATCAATATAGAATAAATGAAAACATACGTATATATACTAATCATACTGTTTCCGCTGCTTTCTTTTTCACAAGAAAAGGTAGAAGGCATGATCATGGAAGCGAACAGCACAAAAGAACATATCGGCCTTTCAGGGGCCAATGTGTACTGGATGGATTCTCAAATAGGCACCATCACCAATGAAGAGGGGCTTTTCTCCATTCCTTATAAAAAGGAATACAACAAATTGATCATTAGCTATGTTGGGTTCAGGTCAGATACCTTAACCATCAACCAACCAAAGGTAATCCATCATTCATTGCAGTCATCCAGTGCATTGGATGAAGTAGTGGTTGAGCAAAAACGCGAGGCGGTTCAAAAGGCGTATTTCAGCTCTCAAAATGTGATTACGATAAATAGTGCCGAATTGTTAAAGGCGGCCTGTTGCAACCTTTCGGAGAGTTTTGAGACGAATCCCGCTATCGATGTCAATTTCTCTGACGCCCTAACAGGCACTAAACAGATTCAGATGCTGGGTTTGACGAGTCCGTACCTGTTGATCACTCAAGAGAATATTCCTATGGTGCGCGGCGCTTCACAGGCCTACGGCTTGACGTTCACACCAGGTACTTGGGTAGAGAGTATTCAGATTACCAAAGGAGCTGGTAGTGTGGTCAATGGCTATGAGAGTATATCGGGCCAGATCAATACAGAACTGGTCAAACCGTTCAATGACAACCCACTTTTTGTGAACGGTTATTATAATTTTATTGGTCGGATGGAACTGAATACGCATTTGAACCATAAAATAACCGATAAGTGGGGTACGGGCCTTTATATACACGGTAATAAAATAGGTCAAAAGGAAGAGAATAACAATGATGGATTCTTGGATGTTCCCTTGGCGGATCAGATCAATGTAATGAGCCGTTGGCAGTATCAAAATGCACAAACAGGATGGGTAAGCTTCTTAAGTTTGCGGTATTTGAACGACCAAAAACAAGCCGGTCAAATTGATTTCGACCCTGGTACCGATAGGCTTGGTTCTAATGTCATAATTACAGGCAACGAAGTTTGGGGAAGTGAAATAGATACTCAAAGGTTCGACTCTTCACTGAAAGTAGGTTATGTTTTTCCAGAGCTTCCTTTTCAAAGTTTTGGTTTTCAAGCCTCGTTCAGCAGTCATAGGCAAGATTCTTATTTTGGTGTTAACCGCTATGATATCGATCACCAAAGCGTGTTTTCGAACCTCTTGTTCAACTCGATCATCGGCGATACCCAGAGCAAGTTCACTACCGGATTGACCTTTGCCTATGATGGCTACGAAGAATTGGTCAACACACAGCTTTTTACCAGGGAAGATTCGTCGGTAGGGGCCTTCTTTGAGTATAGTTATACCAATCTAGAAAAGTTGAGCTTAACGGCAGGTTTGCGGGTCGATAATCACAACCGGTTGGGTACATTTATGACGCCAAGAGTGCATGTCCGCTATTCTCCTTGGGAAAAGGCAAGTCTGAGGGGTTCTTTCGGAAGGGGGCGAAGGGCTGCCAATATTTTTGCCGAGAACCAGCAGTTGTTCGCCTCTTCAAGGCAAATTCAAATACTCGATACCGAGGGAAGCATTTATGGTCTGGATCCAGAAGATGCATGGAATTATGGTTTTAGTTTTCTTCAGGGGTTTACTTTTCTGAACCGGCCAGGAAACGTCACGATCGATTTCTATAAAACAGATTTTAAAAATCAAGTTGTGGTAGATTGGGAAAATCCGAGGGTAGTATCCTTTTATAATCTAGACGGGAAAAGTTATGCCAACAGTTTTCAGTTCGAGGTCAACCACGAGATATTGAGCAATTTAGAGTTACGCACGGCCTACAAGTATTATGATGTCAAAACTGATTATCGAAGTGGTTCATTGCAAAAGCCCTTACAGGCTCAACACCGGTTTTTTGCCAATTTAGGCTATGAAACAGCCCTTAAGGATAATGGCTCGCAATGGAAGTTCGATTATACCGTTCATACCTTAGGAAAACAACGTCTACCCAATACCGATGCCAATCCGCCCGAATTTCGATTAGGTGATTTCTCGGACCCTTATAGTCTAATGAATGCACAGGTTACCAAAGTCTTTTCCAAGAATTTCGAAATGTATGTAGGGGGAGAGAATTTAACTAATTTTATGCAAAATAACCCCATTCTAGGTGCCGATAATCCTTTTGGTTCAAATTTTGATACGAGTATCGTGTTTGCACCTATAATGGGTAGAATGTTTTACACAGGATTTAGATATAAGATTTAAAAAGAATTTTTAAGAACAAAGACAAATTACAACTATGAAAAAAGCAATAACAGTGATTGTGCTCGCACTTCTTACGGCAACAACTTTTGCGCAAGAAAAAAACAAAAAGGTAACTATGGAAGTTGACGGTGTTTGTGAAATGTGTAAAATACGCATCGAAAAGGCCGCTTTGGGCGTTAAAGGAGTAAAATATACCATATGGGATATTCCTTCGCATCAACTATCGTTAATTATTGATGAAAACAAAACGGATCAAATGCAGATCAAAACGGCATTGGTGACTGCAGGCCACGATACCAAAGAATTAAAGGCAACAGAGGAAGCCTATAACAAGGTAATGCCATGTTGTAAGTACCGTGATGAAAATGTGGTGAAGGACCATAAGAACTAATCGACGCAGACCATTTACGATCCACTGCCTTTTTTCCGGCTTTTTTTCCGGTCAATACATTTGCAATCTACTTTCACCTAAAGTAAACCTTGTTCGAATTGGCTTTCTTTAACAGAAACCATTCAATAAATGATGGTGGTACCTGAAGTTAACATCACCTGCAACTGGTGGGTGGTCTTTACATAAAAGTAAACTCAGTTATCTTTACACATTAAAGAAGATGACCATCGGGTCGTTTTTTTTTAAACGGACCAGGGGGTAATCTAGATTTAGAAACACATTAGTTTCGCAGTGCTATTGTACAATGGTTGAGTGTGTTATCGATGAAATGCAACATACTAAAATTAAAAAGCCAACGTTTTGTTGACAACACTATGCATTATCTTAAGTAATAGTGGGTTTAATGATATTTCTCGACGAATAAATATGGTTGATAAATATATTTTTAAAAAAGAATCGACTTAAGAAAAAAAGATAAGTTTAAAATAAAACTTTACATCAATGGCAACAGCAAAAAAAGCGGCTCCAAAAGCTGCGAGTAAAAAAACGGCCCCAAAGGCAGCAGCTAAGAAAGCAGCTCCTAAGGCGGCAAAGAAAGCGGCCCCTAAGGCAGCGGTAAAGAAAGCGGCTCCAAAGGCAGCGGCAAAGAAAGCGGCACCTAAGGCGGCGGCAAAGAAAGCGGCACCTAAGGCAGCGGCAAAGAAAGCGGCACCTAAGGCAGCGGCTAAGAAGGCGGCACCTAAGGCAGCGGCTAAGAAGGCGGCACCTAAGGTAGCAGCTAAGAAAGCGGCCCCAAAGGCGGCGGCGAAGAAGGAAGCCCCAAAAGCTACGGCGAAGAAAGTAGCTCCTAAGGCGGCCCCAAAGGTAGTGGCTAAAAAAGCGGCTCCTAAGGCAGCGGTCAAAAAAGTGGCTCCAAAGGCAACGGCCAAAAAGGCTGCGGTCAAGAAGAAGTAACTTACTATTGACCTATGAAATAGGTATTTGATTTAAAAAAAACAGACCATCCAAGTTCTAAAGGATGGTTTTTTTTGTCCGATTTTCAATCGTGTAGTGTTTATATTGCGGGTATATCTTTGAGGAATCTCCCACTAAAAAGAAGATTTTGAACAAGGAACATTTTTTCGAAGACCGGCTTTGCCGCCGCTGAAACTATGTATTATTCAATGCCAGCGAAGGCTGGCCCTTTTTTGTTGTGACAGGTAGAACGCCTTGTTCAAGCCAACAGAATCCTTACCGTAAAGAAAAACCCGTTTCCAGATTTTCGGAAACGGGTTTTAGCGAATTTAAATAGAGCTACCGATTGCCATCGGCACCTAGGATTACATCATTCCGGGCATTCCCCCACCGTGAGAATGTCCTCCACCAGCTGGAGAGTCTTCCTTAATATCGGTCAATGCACATTCAGTGGTTAGTATCATTCCGGCAACCGAAGCAGCATTCTCCAATGCAACACGGGTTACTTTTTTAGGGTCGATAATACCAGCTTTGATCATGTCTACATATTTGTCCGCTTTGGCGTCATAACCGAAATCACCTTTTCCTTCTAGAACTTTGGCGATAACAACGGAACCTTCTCCGCCCGCATTCGCAACGATTGTGCGCAATGGAGCTTCAACTGCGCGCGCTACAATTTGAACACCGGTCTCTTCATCTGCATTTTCACAAGAAATTTTTGAAAGTACTGATTTTGCCCTAACCAAGGCAACCCCACCACCAACAACGATACCTTCTTCAACAGCTGCTCGGGTTGCGTGTAAAGCATCGTCAACGCGATCTTTCTTCTCTTTCATTTCAACTTCAGAGGCTGCACCAACATAGAGAACAGCAACACCACCGGCCAGTTTAGCCAAACGCTCTTGGAGTTTTTCTTTATCATAATCTGAGGTTGTCGTATCGATCTGAGCCTTTATCTGGCCTACTCTTGATTTGATATTTTTAGCGACCCCGCCACCGTTTACGATAGTTGTGTTGTCTTTATCGATAGAAATCTTTTCGCAAGTGCCTAGTAGCTCCAAAGAAGCATTTTCTAAAGAGAAACCTCTTTCCTCAGAGATTACCGTACCACCGGTCAAGATGGCGATATCTTCAAGCATTGCTTTTCTTCTGTCTCCAAAACCGGGCGCCTTTACAGCGGCGACCTTTAATGATCCTCTTAGTTTGTTCACTACCAATGTTGCCAGGGCCTCGCCATCAACATCTTCGGCTATGATCAAAAGGGGCTTTCCAGATTGTGCAACGGGCTCCAATACCGGAAGTAGATCTTTCATCGAAGAGATTTTCTTGTCGAACAATAATATATAAGGATGATCCAGATAGGCCGTCATCTTTTCAGAATCGGTAACAAAGTAGGGTGAAAGGTATCCTCTGTCGAATTGCATCCCTTCAACAACGTCAACATAAGTATCTGTTCCTTTGGCCTCTTCTACGGTGATTACACCTTCCTTGCCAACTTTGGCGAACGCCTGCGCGATCAATTCGCCAATTGATTCATCGTTATTTGACGAAATGGAGGCGACCTGCTTTATTTTTTCCGAAGAATCGCCCACTTTTTTTGCTTGTTTCGCCAGATCGGCAACGATCGCTTCAACCGCTTTGTCGATACCTCTTTTCAAATCCATTGGGTTTGCACCAGCGGCTACGTTCTTCAAACCTTCTTTTACGATCGCCTGTGCAAGTACCGTAGCGGTTGTTGTTCCGTCTCCGGCAAGGTCATTGGTTTTTGAGGCAACTTCCTTTACCATTTGGGCCCCCATGTTCTCTAACGGGTCGGCCAGTTCGATTTCTTTAGCAACGGTCACACCGTCTTTGGTGACTTGCGGGGCACCAAAGGATTTGCTGATGATTACGTTTCTTCCTTTTGGTCCAAGGGTTACTTTTACTGCATTCGCCAAAGCATCGACCCCTCTTTTAAGGCCATCGCGGGCGTCAATGTCAAATTTTATGTTCTTTGCCATAATTGATTTTTTAAGTTTTAAAAATTAATACCAAATTATGAAGCCCAAATTCCTATACGAACTGTTCGAATTTGGTACTTGGTATTCGGTAAGTAGAATTTAATTTTTTTGATTTAGATAATTGCTAAAATGTCACTTTCGCGCATCATTAGGTAATCGATACCCTCTAATTTTAGCTCGGTGCCGGCGTATTTCCCGTACAGAACGGTATTGCCCACTTTTACCGTGATTTTTTCATCCTTGGTACCTGGACCAACTGCGACGACTTTTCCTTTTTGTGGTTTTTCTTTTGCGGTGTCTGGAATGTATATGCCAGATGCGGTTTTAGTCTCAGCGGCCATAGGCTCAATAAGAACCCTATCTGCCAATGGTTTAATGCTAACTTTAGCCATAGTATTCAGTTTTAAATTGATTTATTGTTAATGAATCTTTATATGGCAGAAACTATGCCACTACGCAGAAACTGACATTTTGTTAAACAAAAAATGCCAGCTTGTCATTCAGGCTGGCATCTTAATTTAAGG
Organism: Flavobacteriaceae bacterium; assembly: GCA_050330515.1. Classification (GTDB taxonomy): domain Bacteria; phylum Bacteroidota; class Bacteroidia; order Flavobacteriales; family Flavobacteriaceae; genus Maribacter_C. The sequence goes on from JBHJNU010000003.1 coordinate 38,082, forward strand.
AAACTATTTTTATATACTATCCGATGGCGTTACTTCACCCGATGGCGTGTCTGTTGATGGGGCAACTTCGGGTACAACGGCGGGTATTTCGGTATTGATTTCATCACCGTTCAATAATTTTGATTCTTCAGTGCCGAAAGCACCTTTGAGCGCCACGTTAGAAGCTAAAATAAGAACCACTACGATGATCCCAAGTGTCCAGGTGCTTTTATCCAAGAAGTCCCCGGTTTTTTTTACACCACCAACAACTTGATTGCCGGCGCCACCGAACGAGGATGATAATCCACCCCCTTTTGGGTTTTGAACCATGATGACAAGCATCAATAAAAAGCAAACTATAACGATCAAAACCAGAAATATTGTAAACTCATTCATCGGTCTCTAACTATTTTCTTGTTGAATTTTTTCTACCATTTTTATTCGGTCTGCAAAGAAACCACTTTTTTCCGGATATTTCAAACTTAAAATTTTGTAGGCTTGCACCGCTTTTTTATACTTTTTTTGCTCTAAATAAACCTTTGCCAGCGTCTCGGTCATCAGTTCGTTTTTATCAAAGGTCTCGTGGGCTATTACGTCTATTTTGACCGCGGGTTTATCGGCTGGACCTATTTTTGGATTCTCGGAGATGAACTTATCGATAAGGTCGAACTTTCTCTTTTTCAGAACCGCCTCCTCTAAATCAAAATTATCAAACTCTTTTTCGGGTACGGTAACCTTATCAGTATCTCTATCGATTCTTGTTTGGGAAGTCAGTTGCAACCATTCGCTAAATGAATATTTTTCTTGCTTTGTAAAGGATAGCGGTTGACCTATGTCTAATGCTGTTCTTTCGTTTTCAATTTTTTCGGATGCACTTGAATCTTTCGATATAAAAAGCGCTGGATCAAGAATGTTGTTCGCATCGGCAACCGTTTGCGGTAGCGGCCCGTCAACGGATCCTTCGACAAGCAACTTATCGGTCGATTTTGTTGCAATCGCTTCAGTGGTGTTTTGGGTTTTCGGTAAAGAGGCAGATTTACCTGCTATGGAATCTGCTATGGTATGTTGTAAAAAGTCTTTAGAGGTAATGAAATCAAAAAGTACATCGCGATCGGTGGTATGGGCGGCCGTAACCTTGAGCGCATCGTTGTATTTGAAGCTGTTCAGCCTTTTAAGTCCCTTTAAGTGAACTGCCCTGGCGGCCTGAAAATATGGATATTCCGACAATACTTCTTCAAGCTGTTTCGTCTGCGATGCCGAGACCAACTTGTCAGGGTGTTGAAGTAGGTATGTAAAATCCTTTACGTTCATTTCTTTGATAAGGGTGCCATGCACCTTATTATTTGTACATTACAAGTTGAACTTCGCAGCACGCACTTCCAGTTCCACCCCTATTTTTACCAATCGGCCAGCGACTCGTTAAAAATATCTTGGGTTAAACGTTCAAAAATAACTTCATGCGCTTGGCTTTTAATGGCCGATAACTGCGCATTTGCATCATAATCGAAAAAGAACGAGAAGCGCTGGTCGAAATCTTTAGATCCATCTTCAACGGTGTTGTTATAAAACCGCACCTTTACCGCTATGGAAAGTCTATTCTGGGCTGCCGTTGATTGGGCCGTGGCACTCATGGGCGAAACACGGTATTCTACAATTTCGCCTTCGTATATAAGATCGGCGCCAGATCCAATAAGATCCAAACTGGTTTGATTCAAGATCCGATCTTGAAGGGCTAGCGTAAAATCACGATCCATACCCGGTTCGAACGTAGATCCCGGATTTTGGGGGGCATAGTTCTGAAAATAATTCACTTGAAAAGTTTGGGCCGTACCTACATTACCACCTGTAAAATTATAAATGCCACAGCCTTGCAGGGTTAGTGCTACCAAAATTAGAACGCCGCAAAAGGGATACTGTTTAAATTTCATTTCTTTTTTTGTTTTCAAGAGGCTATAGATCGTACTGTTTTATCTTTCTGTACAAGGTGCGTTCTGAAATACCCAGTTCAGAAGCGGCTGCCTTGCGTTTTCCGCGATTTCGGTCAAGCGATTTTTTGATCAGTTCGATTTCCTTCTCGTGTAAAGATAGGGTTTCTTCCACATCAATTTCCTCGGCGAAGTGGTACTTATCTTCTTGAACTGACCTATGCACAGCATGTTCCATTTGCTTTTCAGGTAATTGTAACATCTCCATCGGGTCGTCGTCCTCATCATCAATATTTTGGGCATTTTGCCCGTAAATTTTTCTGATCAGCTTTTCGTTTTCCTCTTGAACCTTCTCGGTGTCGTTGTTTTTTAATAGTTCCAGGGTAAGTTTCTTCAAGTCGTTTAAATCGCCCTTCATATCAAAAAGAACTTTATAGAGAATTTCGCGTTCTGTACTAAAGTCGCTTTCTTTTTTATCCTTTCCCACTATTGCGGGCAGGTTGGTACTACTGGCACTGGGTAGGTAACCGTTCAGGGTTGCCGCTGAAATAGTTCTACTTTCCTCAAGCACCGAAACTTGCTCGGCAATATTGCGCAGTTGCCTGATATTACCGGGCCAACGATATTTGATCAAAAGTTGGGCGGCTTCATCGGTCAGGCGAATGGTGGGCATTTTATATTTCTGGCCAAAATCTGAGGCGAATTTTCGAAATAACAAATGAATATCCTCTTGTCTCTCACGAAGGGGGGGAATGTTGATTTCAACGGTACTCAACCTATAATAAAGGTCTTCACGGAATTTCTCTTTTTTTATCGCCTCGAACATTTGAATATTCGTCGCGGCGACTATACGCACATCGGTTTTTTGTACTTGTGAAGAACCTACTTTTAAAAACTCCCCATTCTCTAAAACCCTGAGCAAGCGCACCTGGGTGGTCAAGGGTAGTTCGCCGACCTCGTCTAAAAATATAGTACCACCATCGGCAACTTCGAAGTAACCGCTCCGGGTGGCGGTAGCCCCTGTAAATGCGCCTTTTTCGTGCCCGAAAAGTTCACTATCTATAGTGCCTTCGGGTATGGCGCCACAGTTGACCGCAATATACTTTGCATGTTTTCTATGCGAAAGGGCATGTATGATTTTTGGTAACGATTCTTTACCTACACCACTTTCACCAGTTACCAAGACCGAAATATCGGTCGGTGCAACCTGAATGGCCTTTTCAATGGCACGGTTAAGTTTGACATCGTTGCCGATAATCTCAAAACGTTGTTTTATTGATTGTATACTTTCCATGTATAATATTCTTGCATTCGCAGGAAGCTGTTTTTCTTAACTGTTATTTTTGCCGTAACCTATTGCTTGCCCTATAAGTGTGGCCGAAGTACAATCATTGATCTGTACTGAAACGAAATCGCCCACCTGATAGTGCTCTTTTGGAAATACTGCTACGGTATTCTGGGAATTTCGCCCCATCCAATGGGCATCTGATTTTTTTGAGGGGCCTTCAACGAGTATTTCCTGTATTTTTCCCAAATGTTGTTTGGTTCTGAATTCACAATGTTCTCTTTGCAGTGCGATAATTTCTGAAAGTCTCCGTTGTTTTATTTCCGCCGGCACATCATCTTCCATTTTTCGGGCAGCCATAGTTCCGGGTCTTTCGGAGTACAGATACATATATCCGAAATCATATTTGATGCGTTCCAAGGCCTTAAGGGTATCCTTATGGTCTTGTTCAGTTTCAGAAGGGAAGCCTGAAATCATATCTTGAGAAATGGCACAATCAGGAAGTATTCTTCGAATAGTATCGATAAGTTCAAAGTATTCTTCAATGGTATGCAAGCGGTTCATTTTCTTTAAAATTCGATTGCTTCCACTTTGCAGCGGGAGATGAATGTGCTCACAGATATTATCATATTTTGCCATGGTCTCGATAACACCCAATGTCATATCTTGTGGGTTCGAGGTCGAAAAACGGATGCGCATTTTAGGTTGCGCCAAGGCGACCGTTTCAAGAAGGTCCGAAAAATCGACCGCGGTTGCCTTTTGCATTTCCGAAGCTCTTTCGAAATCTTTTTTCAATCCGCCACCAAACCATAGATAGCTATCAACATTTTGACCAAGAAGGGTGATTTCTTTGTATCCTTTAGTACTTAAATCGTTAACCTCGTCTACAATAGACTGCGGATCACGGCTCCGTTCGCGACCCCTTGTGAACGGTACAACACAAAAGGTGCACATATTATCGCAGCCGCGGGTGATCGATACAAAGGCGCTTACTCCATTGGTCTGTAAACGAACCGGTGCGATATCGCCATAGGTCTCGTCTTTACTCAAGACCACGTTCACGGCATCACGGCCCGCGTCAACTTCTTGAATCAGGTTGGGTAGGTCTTTGTAGGCATCAGGGCCTACGACCATATCCACTATTTTTTCCTCGTCGAGCAGTTGATGCTTTAGTCTTTCGGCCATGCACCCTAGTACGCCAACCTTCATGTGGGGGCGACGTTTTTTAACGGCGTTGAATTTCTCCAGCCGCTTTCGAACGGTCAACTCGGCCTTCTCTCTAATGGAACAGGTATTGACCAGTACCAGATCGGCATCTTCGAGATTCTGTGTGGTATTGAAACCCTCGTTCGCTAAAATGGAGGCCACTATTTCACTATCTGAAAAATTCATGGCGCACCCATAACTTTCAATGTAAAGTTTACGAGTGTTACCGACACTTTTTTCAAGTGTTAGCGAGGTGCCCTGAACAAGTTCGTTAATGGTCTTCTCCATTTTTGTTGTAATTTTGGATACGGGGTTTTATGGGGCAACAAAGATAGTACTAATTACAAAAAAGTGACAAATTGACAGTTAAATGTTTGTCAAAAAAATCACAGGATCAAGGGTGAAATGAAATGACATATGCTTAAAACAATACTGAAAAAAATCATCCCTTCTGGCCTGTGGTCCATTTACGAGAAGCGGAAAATAAGAAGACGGGCCCTAAACGATAGTAAGTACACAGACCATTCGGTGAAAGAGGTCATGTCTCTTATTTATAAAGACAACCTGTGGGGCGGTAAGGAGCATGATTTTTATTCAGGGGTCGGATCCCACACTACAAAAATAGTGGAGCCCTATGTGCAGCGAGTTGCCGCATGGTTAGATTCTCATGAAAACAAATTGGTGGTCTGCGATCTTGGTTGTGGCGACTTTAATGTAGGTAGCCAATTAGTGGAACATACCGCTGCCTATATTGGGGCAGATATCGTAGATGAGCTCGTAAAAAGAAACAGAAGTCTGTTCAAGAAAGACAATTTGGAGTTTACCTGTGTCGACATTGTGAACGATGACCTGCCAATGGCCGACTGTGCATTGGTAAGGCAGGTATTGCAGCATCTTTCAAACGCGGAAATCGGCAAGGCTTTGGTCAAATTGAAAAAGTACAAATACCTTATCGTTACCGAGCATGTGCCCTATGGCAAGTTCACCCCGAACGTTGATAAATCGTCGAGTCCCGATACCCGTGTTTATAAAAAAAGCGGCATTGTTCTCACCGAAGATCCATTTAACCTGAGGCCCCTTGTGGAGAAGGAAATGCTCAGGGTCGATTTCAAGAAGAAGCAAAGCGAGATCGTCACCACCTTATATCAACTTTTTTAGGAAGCTTGGCTACCCTTTCCAAGTGGTGCTGCACACTGATTCTCGGGCATTTTTTGTTTAAAATGCCGCAAAGATATTCGTATCCGCCTCTAAACAGGTTATTTCGTAAATTCCCAGACAGTTCATAAGAACTTTCCGCTTTTGACGCAACCTATTTGTGATTACGACATCTTGCTACTAAACCGATAAATAGTGAAGAAATGAAAAATACTCTTTTGGTACTACTTTTTGTGGCCAGCCTCGCTTTTTTGTCCTGTGAAGACAAAGACGATTCCGAATACGTCAGCTACCTGGTGGCCACCCCTATCAAGGCAGATTTGTTGACATTTAAGACCGAAGCTGTTGACGTGACCGAACCAGTTCCTATGGTGGAGTCGGGCAAGATTTATGCTTATAAAAATTATGTTTTCGTCAACGATGTTGGCAGAGGTTTTCATGTGCTAGATAATACGGATCCCTCCAATCCGAAGAGCATTTCATTTATTCAGCTAGAGGGCAATTTTGATATCTCGATAAAAGACGACCGGTTGTTCGCCGATAGTTACGGGGATCTTGTTATACTAGATATTTCAGATATCAATAATATAGGAGACGCCAAAAGGATTGAAAATGCAATCTACCAAGAATTTTGGTGTACCGTTGGGTGGGATGTGGCATGGCCAGAGGCTGATTTTTATGATTATAGTGGTTTCGATGCCAGTAAGGAGGCTATTGTCGGGTGGGAGGTAAGCACAGAGCGCCTAACAAAGAACGAGTTTGAAACTAGGGCAGGGTATTATAATTTGGCCTTGAGTGACGCTTCATTTTCCGTAGGGGCTGAAGCCAGCGCGGCACCATCAACATCTACAACTGGCCAAGGTGGTTCGTTCGCGCGGTTTAAAATAGTCGGTGACTATTTGTACGCCATTGAATGGGCCAGCATCAATGTCTTCGATATTAGTAACCTTGATGACCCTAAAGTATTGGAGGAAGTATATACCAATGGTGTGATCGAAACCATTTACAATCAAGGCGATATTCTTTTTCTTGGTGGCACACAAGGCATGTATATTTATGATATCACCACGCCCGATAAACCAACTTATGTCTCTGAATTTGTTCATGGTAGGGCCTGTGACCCGGTTGTTGTTGATGGCGACTATGCGTTCGTGACCCTAAGAAGCGGTAATACGTGTGGTGATACCGAAAGCGGATTGTACATCGTAGACGTTGCTGACCTCACCAACCCAACACTTAAAAAGTTTTACGAGATGGATGATCCATATGGGCTGGGTATCAAACAAGAAAAATTGTTCATCTGTGACGGCGCTTCGGGCCTCAAGGTATTTGATAAGAGCGATATAAATAATCTACAGTTGCTCAACCATTTTAAAGACATTGTCACCTACGATGTTATTCCTTTACAGAATTCGTTATTAATGATAGGTAATAAAGTGTTGTACCAATACGAATATCTAGATAACGAAATTCGATTGTTGAGTACTTTCGCTTTGAACTAGGTATGCGAACGCCCGGTATTTCTGGCCGGGCGTTCGATTACTTGTCTTCTCGGTAAAATTCTAGTCTGAAGAAATTAGCTGTATCTTTTCTGTGGTGACCAAGTTGTTGATCTTGCTGACACTTTCGTTCATTAGCTTGTTCAGGGAATTTATTTCTGTATCGAGTTCTTTGACGATTTCAGAGAAGAATTCGAGCGACTGGTCGGTAGGAGGGTAATCACCACGCTGCGAATCGGCAAGCAGAAATGCCAGACGGTTGTTTATACGAATACCATAATTCAATGGATCCTGGCTGCTCTGGTTCTTAGTCATATGAATAGTGTTCTCGATCACTTCCATTTTTGTTCTGAAATTGGTAATGAGTTCTTTCAATGTTTCATTCCCTTTAGATTTGGTGCTTAAATAGTCCAAATCTTTTTTAACGGTTCTAATATCGGTTATGGCCTGATTTGCTCTACTGACTTGGTCACGTACTTTCATCAAAAATTCGAACTGGTTCTTGAAATCTAGCTCACTGTTCGGTAATCTTGGGTCTTTAACTATGGTGAATTGTTGCTCTTGGCTCGTTCCGTTGTAGGTCAGCCTTACCTTATAATCGCCCGGCACCGCCTTTGGGCCTATATTCGGCGAGGAATATAGAATCATACCTTCGAAGCTTTTGAAACCTGGGTAGCGCATATTCCAAATGAAACGGTTACCTCCCGTTTTTACATTGAGCTTTTTCGGAGCACTTTGGTCGGTTTTGTTTTCCTTAGCTGTAGTTGAAAAACGTTGGATCAGGGTTCCATCTATTTCTAAAATATCGAGGTGTACTGAATCAGTTTTTTCACTTTTGGCTATATAATAGTTTATAATGGCCCCATTGGGGTGGTTTTCTCCCTCTAATTTTAAATCAGCAGCGCCATAACCTGACTGCTGCATTCGATATGCCCTATCTGGTTTATACAAAAAAGCGTCATTATTGACCATGTCGGATCTCAGCTGATGAAGCGGGGTAAGGTCGTCGATGATCCAAAAGCTTCGCCCGTGTGTTGCGGCAATCAGATCGTTATCACGAACCTCGAGGTCGCGAATGGCGGTAATCGGCAGGTTTAGTTGAAAGGGCGACCAACTTACGCCATCATCGAAGGAAATGTACATACCCCATTCGGTACCGGCATAGAGTAGGCCTTCTTGAACTTTGTCGGTTCGCACGACCCTGGTATAATGGTTCGATTTGATCCCATTGGAAATTAGTTTCCAGGTTTTTCCGTAATCTGAAGTCTTGTATAGGTAAGGCGTATAATCGCCGAACTTATAGGAAGTAGCGGCAACATAAGCCGTACCTTTCTCAAACGGACTCGGGTCTATGCTGTTGAACATAGTGAGTTTTGGCGAAATGCTTGAAGGGGGCGTAATGTTTTCCCATGTGCTACCGTAGTCCTTGGTTATATGAATCAAGCCATCATCGGTACCTACCCAAATCACCCCTTCTTCCAAGGGAGATTCATTGATTACAAAAATATTCGAGTAAAATTCAGCTCCGGTATTATCTTGAGTTATAGGGCCACCAGATGACTTGATGGTTTCTGGAATGGCTCGCGTCAAATCGGGTGAAATGGTCTTCCAACTCTGACCTTCATTGGTGGTCATATGCAAGAAATTGGAACCAGCGTACAATTTGTTGTCATCGTGAATACTGAATTTAACCGGAAAATTCCAGTTAAAACGATACTTCATTACCTCTACCCCAGATCCCGCAGGATTGTCTGGCCAAATATTTACAGAGCGGGTTTGTCCAATGGCATGGTCTTCACGCATCATATACCCTTTAAAGGTGCCACCATAGACAACATCATTATTTTTTGGGTCTGGGGCGAGGTGGGCGCTTTCACCGCCGGCCGTTTCTTCCCAATCGTTTTCGCCAATTGAATTGCCCGCAGTTCTGTGATAGATTCGAACGGTACTATTGTCTTGTTGCGCTCCATATATCCGGTATGGAAAAGTGTTGTCGGTTGTGACGCGATAAAACTGTGCCGTGGGTTGGTTATGGTATGTAGTCCAATTATTGCCCCCATCATTTGAAATCTGGGCCCCGCCGTCATCAGCTATGATCATACGGTTGTTATTGGCCGGGTCTATCCACAGATCATGATGGTCACCGTGGGGTGCGTTTTTCAGCGTAAAGGTTTTGCCGCCATCGGTTGAAACCCCATAGCTGACATTCATTACATAAACCTTATCTACATTTTGTGTGTCGGCCGTAATACGGCTGTAATACCAAGCTCTTTGCCGGAGCGCTCGATCTTCGTTCACCTTTTGCCATGTTTTACCTGCATCGTCGGATCTATATACACCACCTTCTTCTGCTTCGATAATAGTCCATATTCTATTTGAATCTACAGGCGATATTGCGATACCAACGATACCCCAAAGACCTTTGGGGAGGCCGGGAAGTGCCGTGATATCAGTCCAGGAATCACCCCCATCGGTACTTTTGAAAAGTTTACTATCTGGCCCACCACTATCCATACGATAACCATTTCTTTTCATCTGCCAGGTGGCGGCATATAGTATTCTCGCGTTATTGGGATCCATGATTAAGTCGCCGGCCCCTGCCACATCACTTACGTAAAGTACTTTTTCCCAGGTACTGCCCCCATCTTTTGACCGATAGACCCCGCGGGTCTCGTTCGGTTTCCAAAGATTTCCTATGGCTGCCACGTACACGAGGTTGGGATCATTGGGGTGTATTCTAATTCGAGAAATATGCTCAGATTGCTCCAACCCTATGAATTTCCAGGTTACCCCGGCGTCCATGCTCTTCCAAATTCCGTTTCCGGAAGACACGTTTCCTCTTAGTGTTTGCTCACCTTCGCCTACATAAATGATATTCGGGTCTGATTCTGATACGGCCACAGCACCTATCGATCCTCCAAAAAAGCCATCGGAAATACAATTCCATGTGCTTCCGCCATCGGAAGTTTTCCAAACACCGCCTCCGGCGGTACCCATGTAATAGAGATTAGTGTCGTCTACCACCCCCGCTACGGTTCCTGCCCTACCACCTCTGAACGGCCCAATTAGCCGCCATTGCATACCGTTGTAAAGCGATTCATCAAAGCTCTTGGTAATCTCCTTCGTTTTTTTTCTTTGGGCATTGTTTGATTGGAAGGGAAAGATAAAGAGTAGCGCAACTAGGGTTAAATACAAGGTTTTCATGGTTAGGCAGGTATTAAGTGCCAGACCGATAGGTTTTACTTGGCACTACAGGTTAAACGTACAGTTAGCTTGGTTTAAAAATAGCGAAATTATTGGGCATTCTAATGTGGAAAAAAACAAATTCATGGTTTTTCGCTTGGCTTAGTTACCATGGCTTTTATAGGTCATATATATAAGGTATGGTCGCAAATTAAAAAATTCGACTACTTTTGTTCTTGCAAAAACCAATCAATGGCCAAGAATTTAGTGATAGTGGAGTCGCCTGCGAAGGCGAAAACGATAGAAAAATTTTTAGGGAAAGACTATAAGGTAGAGTCCAGCTTCGGGCATATCGCCGATCTTCCGTCCAAAGAATTGGGCGTAGATGTAAATAATGGTTTCAAACCAAAATATATTGTTGACAAGGATAAGGAAGCCCTGGTGAAAAAGCTCAAAGACCTGGCCAATAAAGCCGACACTATTTGGCTGGCCAGTGATGAAGACCGAGAGGGGGAAGCCATTTCTTGGCATTTGGCCGAAGAATTGGGGCTGAATAAAAGCAAGACCAAACGTATCGTCTTTAATTCCATTACCAAGAGTGCCATTCAAAAGGCGATCGAAAACCCGCGTGATATTAATTATGATCTGGTAAACGCCCAACAGGCACGAAGGGTCTTGGACCGTTTGGTAGGGTATGAACTATCGCCGGTACTATGGAAAAAAATAAAACCGGGCCTATCTGCTGGCCGGGTGCAATCTGTTGCCGTCAGGTTGATCGTTGAGCGTGAACGTGACATCGAGGTATTCATCCCTGAAGCATCGTTCAAGATTTCGGCGCAGTTCAAGACAGTAGACGGAAACGTTTTTACCGCCAAGATGAACACTGCCTTTAACTCGAAAAAGGAGGCGGAGGTTTTTCTTAAAAAGAATATCGGGGCTGAATTCACGGTAGGAAGTTTGGATAAAAAGCCCGCTAAAAAATCTCCCTCCGCGCCATTTACCACATCTACGCTGCAGCAAGAAGCATCCAGAAAATTGTATTTCTCGGTAGGTCGAACCATGCAGGTTGCACAACGTTTATATGAGGCTGGGTTGATTACCTATATGAGAACCGATAGTGTGAACCTTTCAGGTGAGGCCATTACTGCCGCTAAAGATGCCATCATCTCAAATTATGGGAAGGAATATAGCAACATCAGGAACTTCACCGGGAAGTCAAAAGGAGCTCAAGAGGCCCACGAAGCCATACGACCGACCGATATGATGTTGCAATCACCATCGCTGGAACGCGACCAGAGCAAACTTTACGAGCTGATATGGAAACGAACCATTGCGTCGCAAATGAGTGATGCCGAGCTTGAACGTACCAATATCAAGATTGTGACCAAAGCCCATACCGAAGAATTCGTGGCCAATGGGGAGGTCATCAAATTCGATGGTTTTCTGAAGGTATATATGGAAGGATTGGATGATGAGGATGTAGCCGACGAGCAAGAAGGAATGTTGCCGGCGATGAAAGTGGGCGAAGCCCTCAAGAACAATTACATCACGGCCACGGAGCGTTTTTCAAGACCGCCGTATCGTTTCACGGAAGCATCCCTCGTTAAAAAATTAGAGGAACTCGGTATTGGAAGACCTTCAACCTATGCACCTACGATTTCTACGATTTTGGCCCGCGGCTATGTTGAGAAAGGAACCATTGAAGGTGCCGAACGAAGCTACGTGCAATTTACCTTAGAGGCCGGGGCGGTTCGAGAAAAACAGCTTACCGAACTTATAGGTTCAGATAAAGGCAAGATGGTGCCGACCGACATAGGTATGATCGTGACCGATTTTTTGGTGAGTAATTTTGCTACGATACTGGATTATAATTTTACCGCTAAGGTCGAGGAAGATTTTGATGATATAGCTGAAGGTAATCAAGATTGGCAGAAAGTGATGAAAGCCTTCTATAAAGACTTTCACCCCAAGGTCCTTGATGTTGAAGAGAATGCCGATCGTGCCAGTGGTGAACGTATTTTAGGGGAGGATCCCAAGACCGGAAAGCGGGTCTCCGTACGGTTGGGCAGGTTCGGACCAATGGTACAGATAGGCACCGTTGACGATGAGGAGAAACCTGTTTTTGCAAGTCTCCTGCCCGAACAGTCGTTAACAACCATTACCTTCGAAGAGGCGATGGATCTTTTCAAACTTCCCAGGAAGTTAGGGGTATATAAAGGAGAAGAAGTACAGGCGAATGTAGGCAGATTTGGCCCGTATGTCAAGTTTGGCGAAAAGTTCATTTCTATGGACAAAGACGAAAATGCCATGGAAATAGAGCTTGAAAGAGCCATTGAATTGATTCTTGCCAAAGAAAAAGCAGAAGCACCGGTGGCTGTCTTTGAAGGTAAGGATGTCGTGAAGGGAACAGGCCGTTTCGGACCTTTCATCAAGTGGGACGGAATGTTCATCAATGTCAATAAAAATTATGATTTCGATAACCTTACCCAAGCTGACATCACTGAATTGATCGAGAGCAAAAAGCAAAAGGAAATCGATAAGGTGGTTCAAGATTGGTCAGAGGAAGGTATACGGATCGAGACGGCACGATGGGGCAGACACACGATTTTAAAGGGCAAAATCAAGGTAGAACTGGCCAAAACTGTTGATGCATCAAAAATTTCTCTTGAACAGGCCAAAGCATTGATTGAGAAGAACGCCCCTATGAAAAAAACGAAAGCTAAGGGCAAGAAGTAGTATTGGCATGCGATGGGTCTGCTGAGGTAGGGGATAATTGTGGTTGTAGTCATGGGTCACCGTTTGTTACCATGTAGCTAGTTGTCAGCAGGGTTTCGTAATCAAAAAGAGGTAGGCAAAAAACGTTGAAATTCTTATAATCCGTAGCTAAATTGTTTAAGTTCTAGCACACTAAAAATATATATCGCACTAGTTTACGAAATTCAGACGGCTAGTTGCCTAACCCAAAACCCGAAATCTTTTTACAATACATGGCATTCGATTTTTTAGTTCCTATAGAAGACAAAGTTCTGGCGCATACCGAGCTACTTCCCTCGCAATCTTTAGGCAAGAATATATATAAACATACCGTTCGTGACGGGCTTCCGGTAATAGCCCTGGCATCGATCGCCATTGTTGGTGTTAAAGAATCAAGAAATGCCTACGTTAAAAAAAAGGAGAAGCTGGATGTTTCTGGCATACGTATACAATTGTACAAATTATTAATGGGCAATTGGAACTCTACCATCGTCGATATGGGCGATATTGAAGAGGGCGAATCGGTAGAGGACACTTATTTTGTGGTTAAGGAAATTATTGCCGGCCTTTTAGAAGAAGACATTATACCGGTTATAATCGGTGCGACTCAAGATATAACTTATCCGGCTTATCGTGCGTTTGATGGTGTTAAAGACCTGGTCAATATTGTGTCGGTAGATAGCCGTTTTGATTTTGGTATGGATGATGAACTTATTTCATCGAATTCGTACATGAGCAAAATTATAACGGACAAACCCAACAATCTATTCAATTTCTCGAACATCGGTTACCAAAGTTATTTTAATGCCCAAGAGGAAATAGACCTCATGGAACGTCTTTTCTTTGATGCCTATCGCCTTGGAGACCTTATATACGACATCAAGCTGGCAGAACCTGTGATGCGAAGCGCTCATATGGTAACCTTGGATGCCCGCGCTATCAAAGCTAGTGAGATGGGGTATTCTGATAGTTTTTCTCCTAACGGTTTTACGGGAAGGGAAATATGTGCCATCGCCAGATATGCCGGTATCAGTGACAATGTCCGTGTTTTTGGAATTTACGAAATGGAGAACTCCTCACAGTCCAACCAGTTAATGGCGCAGATCATTTGGTATTTCATAGAAGGGTCAAATTACAGGGTAAAAGAGTCTCCTTACGAAAACGAAGCTAATTTTACAAAGTATACCGTACCTACCGAAACAGAGCAGTTAATCTATTATAAGAGTCATTTCACCGATCGCTGGTGGGTTGAGGTGCCATCCATTCTTCCTTCAAATACTAAATTTAGATCAACTTCGTTATTACCCTGCACAGAAAAGGACTATCTGGACGCATGTGACCAGAACATTCCCGAAAGGTGGTTTAAAGCTTATAAAAAGGGCTTTAATTGAACCAGAATATTTTTAAAGTATAATTGCGCATGATACAATAATTTACACAAAACGTAGTTTTAGAGTGTAGAAGAAATAAATCAGTTTGCAGTTTATAACCATAATCGAAATTTAACCTAAAGTATGAAGAAGCTATTGTTATCATCTATAGCGTTTGTTTTTTTGCTCACCAGTTGTGGATCTAAAACAAAAGGAGAACTTACCGGCGTCCAAGGTAAAAAGTGGTATCCCGAAAAACCTTATGGAATGGAGCTTATTCCTCGCGGTTCGTTCATAATGGGTAAATCTGAAGAAGACCAGGCCAAAGTTCTTAACGCCCCTACGAAGACAGTGACCGTACGATCCTTCTACATGGACGACACGGAGATTACCAACAGTGAATACCGCCAGTTCGTCGAATGGGTGAAAGATTCAATTGTTAGAACCAGATTGGCCATGCTTGCCGATGAGCTTGGATTGGGACCAGATGATGGCGGCATTGGCGAATTCGCGTTCAAGGATGCCGATACCACAAAGTCTTCCGTTTATGACAAGTACATGTTAGACAACTATTCGGGCATGGGTGAGACCGGTTTCGAAGGCAGAGGGTTGAACAAAGATGAGGAACTTGTATGGGATACTTCTGATTACCCTGATGAATATTATACAGAGGTTATGGATTCGTTGTACATTCCCGAAGAGGAGTCGTACAATGGTCAGCGAACCATAGATGTTACCAAATTGAAATACAAATATAGTTGGATGGATATCGAAGCTGCGGCAAGATCTAAAACTGGCAGAAGAAAAGATTTCATCCGTCAAGAAGAATTAGAGATCTATCCCGATACGACTGTATGGATCCGTGATTTCGAATACTCTTATAACGAGCCGATGCACAATGACTATTTCTGGCATGATGCATATAGCGAATATCCTGTTGTAGGTATTACCTGGAAACAAGCGCAAGCTTTTTGTAATTGGAGGACCAAGTTCAAGAACGACGACCAGAAAAGCAAGGGAAAACAGTTTGTGAACAAGTTCAGATTACCTACCGAGGCAGAATGGGAATATGCTGCAAGAGGTGGCATCGAGGGCGGTACCTATCCATGGGGCGGGCCTTATGTGATAAGTGATACGGGTTGCTTCATGGCGAACTTTAAACCACAGCGGGGAGATTACGCAGCAGACGCAGCACTCTATACCGTAGAAGCCAAGTCCTACGAGCCAAACGATTTCAATTTGTACAATATGGCCGGTAACGTTTCTGAATGGACCAACTCAAGCTACGACCCAAGTTCTTATGATTACGTTTCTACCATGAACCCTAACGGTGGCGATGGGGCTAATAAGAGAAAGGTAATACGAGGGGGATCTTGGAAAGATGTTGCCTACTTCCTACAAGTTAGTACCAGAGATTATGAGTATGCCGATTCAGCCCGTAGCTACGTAGGTTTCAGGACCGTTCAAGATTATATGGGCGAGGAAGACTCCCCATCAAGCATCAACGGACTATAATATAGTAGAAGACCGCTATCAAAAGAGACAAGTTATTAGGTATTCCATTTAGTCGATGTGCTACCTAAATTTTATAAAAGCGTAAACACAAAAAGTACCAAATACAAAATCCAAATACATCCGATTAGCGTCGGAACAAACGTTAACCAAATACTTATTATTAACATTAAATCTTAAATTAAAACTTTTATTATGGCACAGTCAAAATCAACAAAGAAACTTTTTAACATGGCCTACGGCCTTGGAGCATCGGTAGTAATTATAGGTGCGTTATTTAAAATCCTTCACTGGGAGTTTGGCCCACTTAATGGTGGTATTCTTCTTGCAATAGGTCTTATTACAGAGGCACTTATTTTCGCGATCAGTGCGTTCGAACCCGTAGATGACGAATACGATTGGTCATTGGTATACCCAGAATTGGCCGGCGGTGCATCTCAATTGAGAAGCAATGAGGCTGCCGAGATCAAAGAAGCCGAAGCTTCGTTATCGGCTAAATTGGACAACCTTTTGAAAGAGGCCGGTGTTGATGCTAGCTTGATGGAAAGTCTAGGTACCAGTATCAGAAACTTCGAAGGTGCTGCCAAAGGTATCGCCCCTACAGTCGATGCAATGCAATCTACCAAGAAATACTCTGATGAAATGGTACATGCCGCGGCTCAAATGGAATCGTTGAACAGTCTTTATAAAGTACAGTTGGAAAGTGCTAGCAAGCAGGCTTCCGTTAACGCAGAAGTCGTTCAGAACGCAAGCGCCTTAAAAGATCAAATGGCTTCAATGGCTACTAACCTATCTTCATTGAACGGAGTCTACGGTGGTATGTTATCTGCAATGTCAAGAAACTAATTTAGAACTTTAGTTAAATAAACCCCAAATCAATTATTAATTAAAATCTAAATAGAAAACATGGCAGGAGGAAAAGCAACACCACGTCAGAAGATGATCAACCTTATGTATTTGATCTTCATCGCGATGTTGGCCCTAAATATGAGTAAAGAAGTTCTAGCGGCTTTCGGAATCATGACCGAAAAGATGGAATCTTCTAACGCAAAGACCACGGAAAGTAACCTAGCTTTCTTAGACGGTCTTGCTACAAAAGCGTCTGAAGATGCGGCCAAATACGGCCCACTTTATGACAATGCAAAGAAAATCAAAGAAATGTCGCAAGAGTATTTTGATTACCTACAAGCTCTTAAAGATGGCATGATCGAAGGTCTTGAAGACCCAAAAGATTACCAAGTGATGGACAAGTCTGATTTTCTCGACGGGAAGTTCTGGCAAGGGGATAATCTTACCCCTGAAGGTGAAGATTTCCTAAGGCGAATCAATGACTACCGTGATGGTGTTGTGAAGCTTGTCAACAATAAGGATGTTAAATCCTCCGTTGTGGCGCGTTTCCAGACCGGTGACGAGAATGGTAAGGTGGAGAACCGTAGCGGCGAAAAGGTCGATTGGCTCAATTATCACTATGAAAGATTTCCTTTAGTAGCTTCTTTGACCAAATTGACCGCCTTACAAGCGGATATCAGGGCAACCGAAGAAGACGCCTTGAAAACCATGTTGGCCGGTGAGTTGACCGAACAAGTTTCGCTAAAGAACTTTGCCACCTCACTGTTCGCCCCTAAATCGGCTTATTATACCGGTGAGAAATATGATGGCAAGATCGTGATCAGTAAAACGGACAACACGTCTACACCTGTAAGGGCCGAGTTGACCCTTGACGGTAGAAAACTAGCTGAAGGAACCGACTATAAATTGGAAGCCGGTGGCGTAAAAATGTTGATCAGTTCAGGCAACGCCGGCGACCACGAAGTAGCTGGTACGCTGTTCTTCATGCAAGATGGGGCAGAAATACCGGTTACGGTGAAGAACTCGTTCGCAACAATCTCTAAGCCAAATGCCGCATTGATCGCTGCCGACAAGATGAACGTTGTTTATCGTGGGGTAGCCAACCCAATGTCGATCTCGATTCCAGGTATACCTAACAACAAAGTAACCGCATCGGCGCCCGGTCTGAAAGCAGTTAATGGTAGCCAGTACATAATGAACCCTGGTACCGGAAGAACAGTAACCATAACAGCTTCAGGTACCTTACCAGACGGGCAAAAGGTTTCTTCTAATTCTGAATTCAGAATTAAGGATATACCAAGACCAGAAGGTTCTATCAGTAAGCAAACAGGCAGTGTGAAATTGCCACGTAACAATGTTGAGATCGCTACCATAGGCGCCGTATTGGAAGACTTTGATTTTGACCTTAACCTATCGGTAAGCGGCTTCAAGTTCAAAGTGCCCGGCCAACCAACGGTTGTGGTGAACGGTAGTAAATTGAACGCACAGGCTATCTCTGCCCTAAAGAGGGCCACTAGGGGAGATGCCGTACAGATCTTTGATATTGAAGGTTATATCAGCAACAACAAAGAATATAAATTGAAAAAGGTATCTCCGATCATCATCGAGATCACCAATTAATAACCCTTGAATTGCCGGGTATGCGACAAGCATGCCCGGTTACTTTTAAATGATTAGAAAAATGAATTGGAAGAATGTTTTAGTAATCTCAGCAGTTAGTCTACTACCTGTTTCCTTAATGGCGCAAGCGAACATCTTGAACGCGAAGAAGCCGCAGGAAATCGGGGTAAAGACCGAAGCACAAAGAGCGGAGGACAATGATGCTCCCTTAAAGTACGGTTACGTCGATGATCGCGATATCCTTTGGTCGAAGACCGTTTGGGAGGTGATCGACCTTGACGAGCGCGTGAATTTTCCGATGTACTATCCTACCGATACCATTGATATTGGTGCCGATAGAAGGTCATTGTTCGACGTGCTAATCAAGAACATCAAAAACGGTAAACTTGAAGACGTTTACGTAGATTCATACTTTACCGAGAAAAGGGTGTTCTCTGAGTTGGCCGCGACCTTGAAAAAACGTGATACGCTAGAGTACGGGTACGAACAGATCAATGCCGGCGAGGAATTGTCTCCTGAATACGTTGTGGAGCGTGAACTTTCGGCTGCCGATATCGAAGAGTACCGAATAAAAGGTATCTGGTATTTTGACAAACGTCAAGGAGAGCTGAAATACCGTCTTTTAGGTCTTGCTCCCGTTGCACCAGACGTTAACTTTATCGACGATGAGTCTATGGATCCAAATGATGCCAAAGTTGAACTTTTCTGGGTGTGGTACCCAGGTGCCAGGCAGGTGTTACACGAAGCGAAGGTTTTTAACCAACGTAATTCGGCGCAGCCCATATCTTTTGACATGTTGTTGAACGCAAGAAGGTTCCAAGGCACCATTTACAGAGAAGATAACGTTCATGGAGACCGCAAGGTAACCGACTATATTGCAGACAATGCTTTGTTCCAATTGCTTGAGGCCAACAGAATTCAAGAGGTCATCAGAGATAGGGAACAAGATATGTGGAGTTATTAAGAGGAGAGGCTAGCACTTTTATGTTGGCACCTCCAATCAACCCGTAACCTATCGGAATCCACTTAAACATTTTATAGATTATTTTAGAATTCCAATTCGAAATAATAGAAGAGCCGCATCGAAAGTTGCGGCTCTTTTTTTTGCCATTGTCACGTCTCTTGACAATTCTCTACCTTTGCGCGATGTTAGATTATTTAATCGTCGGTCTAGGGCTTGCAGGAATTTCATTCTGTGAACAATTGGAAGAGAACGGAAAAACCTATCAGGTGATTTCCGATGGTTCACAAACATCTTCCTCAGTTGCCGGTGGGCTGTACAACCCGGTTATCTTGAAGCGTTTTACGTTGGCCTGGAACGCCGGTGAACAGCTCGAAAGAGCGATTCCATTCTACCAACAATTGGAGAACAAGCTGAATGTCAAACTAGATTTTAAACTTCCTATTTTAAGGCGATTCGCGTCTATAGAAGAACAGAACCTGTGGTTCGACGCGATGGATAAACCGGGACTGGAGCGGTTTCTGTCCCCCGAAATACTCCCCAACGATAACCTGAATATCGAAGCCCCGTACGGTTTTGGAAAAGTACTGCATACCGGACGGTTGGACACGGGGCTATTACTGGTAAGGTATGCTGATTATCTTAAGACCCTGGGCCTTTTGATATCGGAAGGTTTTGATCATAGTTTGATCGAGATGCATGACGGTTATGTTTCCTATAAAACAATTACAGCCAAACGGATAGTTTTTGCGGAGGGCTTCGGAATAAGAAATAACCCGTATTTCAACTATCTTCCCCTGTACGGAACCAAAGGGGAATATATCATCATTAATGCCCCTGACCTGAAGGAATCACGCGCCATCAAATCGTCTATTTTCTGCATCCCTTTAGGAGACCATACCTATAAAATTGGTGCTACCTACGAGCAGAAAGATAAATCGAACATGGCCACCGCAAAGGCCAAGGATGAATTGATGAAAAAATTAGAGAGCTTTGTCAAGTGTGACTATACCGTTGTGGATCAAATGGCAGGGGTCAGGCCTAGCGTAGGTGACAGAAAACCGGTGGTAGGCCGACATCCCCGTTATGATAATATGCTAGTATTGAATGGCCTAGGCTCACGGGGTGTTCTAATTTCGCCCTATGTTTCGCTAGAATTGTTTGAACATGTCGAACGGTCGAAAACCCTACTTCCGGCCATAGATGCGAACCGTTTTACCCGTAAGTATTTTAAGGGTTAGTTTGCTTTGCCTTTGGGTCGAACGAAAAGAAAAAGTTGATCCAGATATTGCGCGATAGGCGCATGATCACAGGCATGAAAAAAATCATCGTAACGACGATGGCGATAAAGGTGTTGATCAATGATATACCGAAAAACAATCTTGCGATTACAAAAGCGGCGACCGCGAAAGCGATGCCGACCCCATAGCTGACATACATTGCACCGTAGAAAAAAGAGGGTTCGATTTTGTACTTTGTGTTACATTGTGAACAGCGCTCGTGCATTTTGAAGATCTTGCCCACATGATAAGGGTTTGCGTCAATATACATACTCTCTTCATGACATTTAGGACAACTTCCTGTTAAAATGCTGTATAGTTTGTTTCCTTTTTTTAACATTTGCAAAACTTTGCACAAAGGTACGTTATATCGGCGTTTTTAACCGTAACATTGGTCACACATCACGTTTCAGGTTTTTGAAGTTTGAGGTTGCCGAACCTGACCCTGAAGCTAAAGAAATTATAAACCATTTTAGAATGCTGAACATCCATAACCTTTCTGTTTCTTTTGGAGGTGAATATTTATTTGAGGAAATTTCATTTCGATTGAACGGCGGAGACCGCGTAGGCCTTATCGGTAAGAACGGTGCAGGCAAATCGACCCTTTTGAAATTGCTGACCAAAGACATGGCCTTTGATACGGGTACCATAGCCATGGAAAAGGATGTAAAAATAGGTTTCCTGCGCCAGGACATCGATTTTGAACAAGGTAGAACCGTCTTGGAGGAGGCGTACCAAGCCTTTGAGGAAATCAAATCGTTGGAAAAACAGCTGAACAAGATTAACGAACAATTGACAGAGCGAACCGATTATGAAAGTGAGCTTTACAACCAACTGATGATCGATTTGAGCGAAATTGGCCACCACTATGAGATACTAGGAGGATATAATTATCAAGGGGAGACCGAGAAAATACTTCAGGGTCTAGGTTTTAGAAGGGAAGATTTCGATAAAAGAACGGATACCTTTTCGGGGGGGTGGCGAATGCGTATCGAACTGGCCAAGCTCTTGTTGCAAAGTAATGACGTACTGTTGCTAGATGAGCCTACGAACCACCTAGATATTGAGTCGATCATTTGGCTCGAACAGTTCTTGAAGAACTACGCTGGCGCGGTAGTCATCGTTTCGCATGATAAGATGTTCTTAGATAACGTAACCAATAGAACCATTGAAATTTCCTTGGGCCGTATTTACGACTATAACAAGCCCTATTCGAAATACCTTGTACTTCGCAACGAGATGAAACAACAGCAGTTGAACGCCCAAAAGAACCAAGAGAAGGAGATTCAGCAGGCAGAGCGGTTAATCGAGAAGTTCAGGGCGAAATCTACCAAGGCCTCGATGGCACAATCACTGATCAAGAAGCTCGACAAAATCGAACGCATAGAGGTCGATGAAGATGACAATAGTGTGATGAATGTTCGTTTCCCAGTTTCCATTGTACCGGGTAGAGTAGTAACCGAAATTGAGAACGTTAGTAAAAGTTACGGTAACAACCACGTGCTCGAAGGTATTGATTTACTGATCGAACGTGATAGTAAGACAGCGTTCGTGGGCCAAAACGGACAAGGAAAGTCTACCTTGGCAAAAATTATAGTTGGCGAGTTATCGCATGGAGGTCATTTAAAGCTAGGGCATAATGTTCAAATTGGCTATTTCGCCCAAAACCAGGCAGAGTACCTCAATGGTGATAAAACCGTTTTAGATACCATGATCGACGCCGCCAACGAGAAGAACAGGAGCAAAGTGCGCGATATCCTAGGGTCCTTTCTGTTTCGGGGTGACGAGGTTGAAAAATTTGTAAAGGTGCTTTCAGGAGGAGAACGAAATCGATTGGCCCTTGCCAAGATGTTATTGCAGCCCTTCAACGTGCTGGTAATGGATGAACCAACCAACCATTTAGATATCAAGTCGAAGAATGTACTGAAACAGGCATTGCAGAATTTCGAGGGAACATTGATATTGGTTTCGCATGATAGGGATTTTCTGCAAGGACTTACAAACAAGGTGTATGAGTTCAAAGATCGCAAGATTAAAGAGTACCTGGGCGATATCGATTTTTACCTAGAGCAGCGTAAAGTGGCCGATTTCAGGGCGATTGAAAAGAAGAGCGAAACACAACAGAAGAAAGAAAAACCCAAGGCCAACGCGAATAGCTTTGAAGACCAAAAACTACTGAAATCGTTAAAGAACAAGTTAAGCAACCTAGAGGGCGATATTGCGACCCTTGAAAAAGAGCTCGCGGAAATAGATCATGACTTGCTTATGGATTATGATAAAACCATTGCCAAGCCCCACTTTTTTGATACGTACCAAAAGAAGAAGAAACACTTGGAAGTTTTGATGAAAAACTGGGAAAAACTTACCTTGGAATTGGAGCGTATTTAGCACTTTGTATTTCTTCACGAAAGGTTCAAGTTAATTATCACAACAGTTTTTTTATATTTCACAACAAAAGCGAACGGTTACGTATCAATTCATGCATTTAGTAAGCATGTATACGAAAATTATCGTTTATTTGTAGGGTAAATCTTATATAAATTGCTGCAACATCAAATCTGACAATGAAAAAGCCACTTCAAATAATAGTATTCCTTTTCGCTTTTCAAGGTTCATTTGCCCAGGTTCCGGTGAAGGAGAAACAGGTACTGATTGATCTTTACAATAGTACAAATGGCTCGAACTGGACCGAAAGGTGGGATTTGTCTAAACCTTTATCAACCTGGAATGGTGTTCAACTGGAGGATAACCATATTGTATCCCTTAACCTAATGAACAATGGTCTAGATGGAGTTCTACCAAGCTCCATTCATAATCTTAAACGGCTACGGGTGTTGAACTTGGCGTTCAATGCTATTCATGGAGATTTGCCCGAGAATATGGTGCTATTACAAAACTTAGTTGTCCTAAAGTTGGGAAAGAACCAGATAGAAGGTAGTATTCCTGAAACTATTGGTAACTTAAAGCAGCTAGAGGTTCTAGACCTTTATAGTAATAAGATTTCAGGTAACCTACCAAGAAGTCTAGGGGCAATAAAAAGGTTGAAGGTAATTTCGATTTCTGATAATGCCATCGATGGTGCACTACCTGAGGAACTTGGAAATTTAAAATCCTTGGAACGTTTAGAACTTGCCGACAATAGGATGGAAGGTACCATACCCGAGGCCATAGGTAGCCTTTCTAATTTGAATATCCTTGTATTGGCAGAGAACAGGTTAACGGGGAACTTTCCCACCACTGTATTTACATTACCCAAGTTAAGGGTATTGCAGCTACAGAATAATGATTTCGACAAGGCCCATTTAAAGAAAAGTGTTCCGATACAGACAGATTTGGCACTTTTTGAGTTCGAGGATACCGTTTTTGATATAGAATCAAAGGCCTTTAAAAAATTATACTCGAAAAGTGATGTAAGAATGGCCGACACGAAATTTGATGATGATAATGACAATTAGTAGATACCTATGAACTTAGAGAACCCATCTTATAAAATACGAATATTTTTACTGACCCTTTTCTGTCCCTTCACCTATGGTATGTTGGTTTTTGGGCAGGTATCGGATCAAGAAAAAAAAGTACTCTTAGAACTTTACCATGCAACTAGCGGTAAAGACTGGAACAATGTTTGGAATCTGAACCAGCCCCCATCTACTTGGTACGGGGTGAAGGTCGAAGACAACAAAGTAACGGAGCTTAACCTCTTCAGAAACAATCTATCAGGAGTTCTACCTGAAAGTATAGGCCAGCTTGAACATTTGAAGCACTTGAATCTAGCTTTCAATTCAATAACCGGTTTACTGCCAAAGGATATCGTCAATTTGTCAAATTTAAAGGTGTTGAAATTGGAAATGAACCGTATCAAAGGAGCACTTCCTGATGATATCGGCAAAATGGGAAATTTAGAGGAATTTTCCGCATTCAATAATTTTTTGGAAGGGTCTATTCCTGAAAGTCTTGGTTCGATCAAGACCTTGCGCATTTTGAATTTATCAAGCAATAATTTGAACGGTTTGATTCCCAAATCTTTGGGAAGTCTAGAAAAATTAGAAAGTCTAGGTCTTTTTGAGAATGTTTTAGAAGGTTCAATTCCCCCCGAAATCGGAAAGTTGAGTAGGTTAAAAGAACTGGTTTTGGCCAATAATCAGCTGGGCGGGGCTATACCGGCTGAATTTGGCCAATTGGCCAGTTTAAAGGTCTTGCAGATTCAGAATAACAAATTCGATTCATTCAAGAATCTTGAATATGTGAACCTAAATGCCCTACTTGCGTTCGACTTTGATAGAGACCGTGCTACGGATTTTAAGCACATAGATTTGAACAAAACAAGAATGGCCGACACGAAGTTCGACGATAACGATAATTGATATTCAAGTTTCTAAAATAAAGGGAAAATAAATTCTTTTTTCTAGTTAGTAGTTTGGTTTTAGGGGGTGCGAGAGCATCCCCTATTGGTTTTTTATCGAAGAATGCAAGAAATCTTACTTTACTTATCAGAAAACAGCAAAATGTACGTTAGAAATATACAAAACGTACGAAACGTCCTCACGAATTATACGTTAAAACAAGTTTGTCATGCTGTTCTTAATGGCGATGGTACTATTTATTGAAATAAAGCCGAATGAAAAAAACATTATTTTTTTTTAACCTGCTGCTCCTTCTTTTCTATTTCGGTTCTGCAAGTGCGCAGATAAGCAAAAAAGAGAAAAACGCGCTACTGGATCTTTATGAAGCTACCCATGGCGAATTATGGACGATACCTTGGAATTTGAATGTACCTGTCAGCGAATGGCACGGTGTTCAAATCGACAAGGATCGCGTGGTAGGGCTACGGTTATACAAGAATAATTTAACAGGAACCCTACCGCATAGCCTAAAAAAACTTGAACATCTTGAGGTACTTGATCTTGGCTTTAATAAGCTTACAGGGCATCTACCCGAAACGCTAACCGAGCTTACCACTTTGAAGGTGTTAAAACTTGAAATGAACCAATTCAAGGGTGGGCTACCGTCCGACATGTCCAATTGGGTACATCTTCAAGAACTTTCCTTGTTCAATAATTTTTTAGATGGGAGCATTCCAGAAAGTATTGGTAAAGCTCAAGACTTGGAGGTTATTAATTTTTCAAGTAATATGCTATCAGGAAGGCTTCCAAAAAGTATGGAAGATTTAACGAAACTAAGGAGCTTTGGTATTATGGGCAACCAATTAGACGGCACCATCGATTTTAGTTTTTCAAAAATGACCAACTTGTCTGAATTGGTCCTGTCTCACAATCATTTTGAAGGACCGTTACCTGAAAGCATCGCAACATTGAAACAACTTAAATTCGTTCAATTTCAAGGTAATAAATTTGATTCGTTCAGGGGACTCGAAATGATGCAGAGCCTACATCTTTCGGCTTTTGATAGCGATAATAAGCAGTTGGACAGAAGATATGGCAAAGTAGATTTCAGCCGAACACGGTTGGCGGAAACGAAGTTTTCAGAGGAAGATAACTAAAAGCTAGCTCAAAATTAAAAGTATTTTAAAAAGGGATGTGCCTATCGCATTTCCTTTTTTTATCCTTTAAATTCTTGATAACCGATTTTCTTTAACAAATCGGAATCAATCAACGATTTCGATCTTGCCACCGAAAACCTTGTCCTTTTCCACATCTTTTGGGTTTCCATAAATATAGATGTAACCTCCTGCGCGAACTTTGGCATTCACTTTTTGAGAAGCGTTGACGTCTGCGCGGCCACCAGCATTCACCACCACTGTAGTTTCTTCTGTACTTAGGGCTTTATTGTAGATTTTTCCTCCGGTATTCACCATTACCTCTTGAAGCCTTGCATTGCCTGTTAGGGTAACCTCACTGCCTGATATAGACTTTGCATAAAGATCCGCAATAGCTACATTCAAATCGATGACACCGCCTTCCTGTGCTTTGATTTCAACCCGGTCGCCCTTTATGGTTTCATCTGATTTTATCTTGGCGTTTTCGTTGGCATCAATAAGTTCAAGGGGCTCGGTGAAGTACAGGGTGGCTTTCGCTTCGTTGCCATCCATAAAATTGTCGAACTCCATTTTAATTTTAAGTATACCATCAGTGTTCGAAATACTTACTTCATCCTTATCATCGCCACTGATAACTAACTTATTTTCAGTACTCTTGACCAAAGTCACCACAATACGATCGTAGGCTTTTACCATGGTGAACTTATCGAGTTTCTTGGTATTCTCTTTTTGTGCAAATACAGTAGACATAAGTGCGAGGAGTAGCAAAGGTAAGATTGTGTTTTTCATTGTTTTCATTTTACGCAATTGTTGAATGATCCAGATGTACCATGAAGTGTGCCAAATTTAGTATAATCGGCCAAAATTTACACGAAATCTTTCCATTGATTTCGAATAGATTTGAATGCGATGCTTTTTAGGTTGTAAAGAATGATTGTTTAAAAGGAAATCATTGGAAAGGTTTATTTTTATATTTTTAATGAAAATACAATTGATGAATTTCAAATCTAAAAAAGCAGTTTTTACCTTTTTTGTTTTAGGAGGATTACTTCAGCTCACCCATTCCTGCAAATCAACTACTACAACCGTACAGAAAGAGGCAGGACCCGAAAAATCAGTAGAGAAAACCGGTCGAATTGAACAAGGTAAGGCCATGGCAACCCAGACCGGCTACACCGAAACGGTGCCTGGCGCAGGGTTATCGTTTGAAATGGTGGCCATACCAGAAGGTAAGTTCATGATGGGCAGCCCCGATTCGGAAATTGGCCGAAAGGCCGATGAAGGCCCGCAAAGGGAGGTAGGGTTAGACGCTTTTTACATGGCAAAATACGAACTCACATGGGAGCTTTTTGAACTCTTTTTTAAACAGAACAAAGAGCTGTTCGTAACATTGGAAGATGATAAGGTCATAAAAATAGACGCGATAACAAGACCAAGTCCGCCTTATGAAGACCCTTCTTATGGCATGGGTAAAGATGGGTATCCTGCCGTTAGCATGTCGGCCTATTCTGCTTTGGTCTTTTGTAAATGGCTGAGTACGGTAACCGGCAAATTCTATAGACTTCCAACCGAAGCCGAATGGGAATACGCCGCACGCGCTGGAAGCAACACAGCCTACAGCTTTGGCGATACTACTGAAAGTATTGATGATTATGCGGTGTACTACAAAAATTCGAACAATGTGTATGCGAAGGTAGGAAGCAAAAAGCCCAATGCTTGGGGACTTTACGATATGCATGGAAATGTTGGCGAATGGACATTGGATGAATACAAGGAAGATGCTTATACAACCTTAGAATCTAAAAGCCCATGGATGATACCGCAGGTAATTCATCCACGTGTTTACAGAGGTGGATCTTGGGACGATGACGCTGGTAAACTGCGCGCTGCAGCTAGAACGGGGTCAAGTTTGAAACAACAAAAGCGCGACCCTCAGATTCCTAAAAGTTTTTGGTGGTTCACAGATTCCAACTATGTAGGCTTCCGGTTGGTAAGTCCGGTAGTGCAGCCAAGCCAAGAAGATCAAAAGAAGTTTTGGCAACAGGTTTTAGACGAATAATAACGGCGTAACAGCACATTTTTAAATCAAGGCATGAAGAAAATAATGGTTTTATTTTTAGCCTTTGTCGCTTTTGGCTCGGCACAGGAAACGTATAGGTTGGCGGATAAAAGCTCCCTGACCATCAGCGGTTCGTCTACGGTTCATGATTGGACCGTATCGGCCAATGCAATGAACGGAACCCTTAGCGCGGCGAAAAACACCCCGAAAGAGATCACTTTTGAAGTTGCGGTAGCAGATATTCAAAGCGAGCGTGGCCCAACAATGGATAATAAGATGCATTCCGCACTTAAAAGAGCGGAGCATCCGAAAATAACTTTTACCCTGAACGAGGTAAAAGGCACATCTATTTTGGTCGGAACACTCAGAATTGCGGGAGTCGAAAAGCAGGTTGACCTAGAAACTGAGATTACTTCCTTGGCGAATGGATTGGCACTAAAGGGGGAAACCAAGATTATTCTGCAAGATTATGGTATCGAGCCACCAACGGCTATGTTCGGTCAGATTATAGTGGGCGACGAGGTAAGCGTAAAGTTTGACCTGGTTTTTGCCTCCCTGTAACTATTGGTTTGGTGTAGAACTCCTTTTTGCTGCTTGACATGTTGCAGGGCCGTTTTGAGTTTTATAAACTTAAAATTAGTATCTTAGAAAATTAGATCGGGTGTAATCGCTATGAAGAACAAGATCTTGCTTTTAGGTATTCTTGGGGTATTGACCATGCTGATATGGGCCTTGACCTCAGGCAGTTTTACGAGTAGGAGTGATGAGTATGCAAGTGTAAAGACACCCGATATCATCGACTACAATTTCCATATCAAACCGCTACTTTCTGATAATTGTTATAAATGCCATGGGCCGGATGCCAATAAACGTAAAGCCGGTTTGCGTTTGGATATGGAATCAGATGCTTTTTTAGAATTGCCCGAGAACCCCGGTAGCTATGCATTGGTTCCTGGGAAACCTAACCAGAGTGAGTTATATAAACGGTTGATCACCGAGGAAGCCTCGCAGGTAATGCCGCCACCTGATTCGCAGTTGAGTTTAAGCCCATATGAAAAGGAACTTATCAAAAAATGGATCCAGCAGGGCGCCAAATTCGACAAGCATTGGGCGTTCAAATCCCCTGAAAAAAAAGAACCCCCCAAGACACAACAAGTAGATTGGGCGCAGAATGAAATAGATGCTTTTATACTGGGAAAGTTAGAGGAAAACGGTTTACAACCTTCCCCAAAAGCTTTAAAAGAAGTACTTATCCGTCGCATGGCACTTGATCTAACAGCGCTACCCCCATCTTCGGAAATCATTCAAAAATTCGCATCCTTAGAAACTATAGACTATGCAACGGTCATCGACGAACTTATGGCAACCAAGGCCTATGGGGAGCGAATGACCCAAGCGTGGCTCGATGTAGCCCGTTACGCCGATTCGCATGGCTACCAAGATGATAGCTACCGTACCATGTGGCCTTGGCGCGATTGGGTAATTCATGCGTTCAATGAGAATCTGCCCTATGATGAATTCATAACCTGGCAACTCGCGGGCGATTTGCTGCCCAATGCCACACCAGAGCAGGTTTTGGCTACGGGTTTCAATCGCAACCACCCCATTACCCAAGAAGGTGGGGTTATACATGAAGAGTATCTTTCCTATTACGTCACCGATAGAACCAATACCTTGGGCAAGGGCATCCTGGGTCTGACCCTTGAATGTGCGAAATGTCATGATCACAAATACGATGCAATTTCTCAAGAAGACTATTACCAAGTCTATGCTTTCTTCAACAATGTGGATGAAAAGGGATTGCAAATGGATGCCGTACAGGCCGCCAACCAAAAGTTTTTTGCAGATCCGCCGTACATGACGGTTACCGATAAGGAAACAGAGGGTCTCCTTTCCTTTATAAACAAACCCGAGGGTGAAACCGTTAAGATCATGGTCATGAACGATTCACTGCCAAGGCAGACCTATATTTTGAATAGGGGCGATTACGATAACTTGGGCGATAGCGTTGGTGTAGGTGTGCCCGAAGCCATTTTGTCTTTTTCTTCGGATTTTCCTAAAAACCGTTTAGGACTTGCAAAATGGGTCACAAGCGAAAAAAACCCTTTGACCGCCAGGGTTTTCGTGAACCGAATCTGGGCGATGCTCTTCGGAAATGGATTGGTGAAAACGGATGAGGATTTCGGTGTACAGGGAAGCTTACCGACCCATCCGGAGTTATTGGATTGGCTGGCCGTAGATTTTGTTGAAAACGGATGGGATATTAGATACCTACTCAAAAAAATTATGCTGTCGGCTACCTATCAACAAAGCTCTGAGCTTACCCCTGAACTTATTAAGGCAGATCCCGAGAACAGGTTGTTGGCCCGGGCGCAACGTTTTCGAATGAGCGGTGAAATGATCCGTGACTATATTTTGGCGACAAGTGGTTTGCTCAATCGCGAAATAGGAGGCCCGAGCGTAAGACCCTACCAACCGGCAGGCCTTTGGGAAGAAACAAACGCGGGCGGAAACCGGGGTACACTGACAACCTACGTGCCTGATACTGGCGATAAGTTGTATCGCCGTTCGTTGTATACTTTTTGGAAACGCACCTTGCCACCCGCGAGCATGTCCATTTTCGATGCACCTACCCGTGATCTCTGTGAGGTACGGCGGCAAAAGACCAATACGCCCTTACAGGCCTTGGCCTTACAAAATGATATTCAGGTTCTGGAAGCCGCCCGTGTGCTGGCGCAAAATATCGTGGCGGGTTCAGACAATGATAGCACGGCCGTAAAAGAAGTTTTCGAAAAAATTTTGGTGCGTACCCCCAAGGCGGAAGAATTATTGGTGCTTGAAAGTTACTATCATGACGCGATCGAAAAATTCAACAACGGAACGGAGGACGCCGAAAAATTGGTTGCCCTGGGCGAATATCAAAAGTTGGAAACCGATCCCGTAAAGACTGCGGCCTTGATGTTGACCGCCCAGATCATCTATAATCTTGACGAAACGATAACTAAAGAATAGGAAGCATGGAGGAAGAAAGAAAGGACCCCAATGAAAACCCCCTAAAGGTCAATCGACGCCATTTTTTCTCGCAGTTGAGCGTAGGTATCGGGTCTTTGGCATTAGGATCCCTATTGATACCCGATTTATTCAAAGGTGGTGCGGAAGCATTGGCAAGTCACCAACTGGGTATTCCGCATTTTGCCCCAAAAGCGAAGCGGGTCATCTATTTGTTCCAGGCAGGGGCACCTTCGCAATTCGAGACCTTTGAGCATAAACCCACGCTAAGGAAACGTAAGGGGGAAGACCTACCGGATTCCGTTCGTAACGGACAAAGACTAACGGGCATGACCGCCGGGCAAGAGAAATTCCCGCTAATGCCACCGAAGGTCAATTTTCAGCAACATGGCGAAGCACGTACATGGATCAGTGATTTCTTTCCCCATATGGCCAAGATTGTCGATGATATTTGTGTGATTCGCAGTTTGCATACCGAGGCGATCAATCATGATCCCGCGATTACATTTTTCCAAACGGGAAGCCAACAATCGGGTCGCCCCAGTATGGGCTCTTGGATGAGTTATGGACTGGGAAGCGAGAATAAAAACCTACCCTCCTTCGTGGTCTTGACCTCGCGAGGAAAGGGCAATAGCCAAGGACTATATTCAAAATTATGGTCTAGCGGTTTTTTAGATTCCAAGCACCAAGGGGTACTATTGAGGGCCGGCAAGAATCCCGTACTGTATTTGAACGACCCGGAAGGCATTTCACGTTCCGACAAAAGACATTTGTTGGATCAGGTATCCTCTCTCAATAAATTACATCATGTTGAAACGGGGGATGACGAAATCGAATCGCGCATCGCCCAATATGAAATGGCGTACCGTATGCAGATGTCGGTGCCCGATGTAATGGATATTTCGAAAGAACCACAATCGATCATCGATCTCTATGGCGAAGATTGCCAAGTGCCCGGTACGTATGCCGCCAATGCACTACAAGCAAGACGGCTTGCCGAAAATGGGGTTCGCTTTATACAGTTGTACCATCAAGGTTGGGACCAACATGGTAATTTGCATAATGAAATGGAAGGGCAGGCCAAAGATGTTGACAAGGCCTCCGCGGCCCTGGTATTGGACCTGAAGCAGCGCGGCATGTTAGAAGATACACTTGTGGTTTGGGGAGGCGAATTCGGTCGCTCGAACTATGCACAAGGAAAATTCGATGAAAATAATTATGGCCGTGACCATCATCCGAGAGCCTTTAGCATTTGGATGGCAGGTGGTGGGATAAAACCCGGAATGAACTATGGCCAAACAGATGAATTTGGCTATAATATTGTCGAAAATCCTGTTCATATTAATGATTTCCATGCTACAATGATGCATGTAATGGGGCTGAACCACGAACAAATGATCTACAAATACCAAGGCAGGCGTTTTCGATTGACCGATGTTGCTGGCAATGTGGTTAACGATATCTTGGTATAGTTTATGGCTTCAAACCCTAAAAATGGCTGGGCCGATTATGCGATTTTTGGGCTGTCGGTATTCTTGATTTTCTGTTTGATTTTTGAATCGCACATCGCCTTGCCTACACTGGTGGCATGGTTGGGGCGATGGCATCCTATGGTGCTCCACTTTCCGATCGTACTCTTGTTGATCGCCATTTTTTTAGGTTTTACCGGGAAACAAATCCCAAGGGTATTGCTCACAACAGCCGTCCTGTCCGCCTTGATAACCGCCATATCGGGATTCTTTTTGGCTACGGGATCGGGTACAAGGGGCAATCTGCTCTTCTGGCACCAATGGCTAGGTGCCGCCACCGCTTTGATCGCCGCACTATGGTATTACGCGGAGGGTAGGGGTATGGCAAGGTCTAGCTACGCCAAAAGCCTACCAATGGGGTTGGCGGTTTTAATAGGATTCACGGGCCATTATGGTGGAATGGTGACCCACGGTGAAGAGTACTTGGCATTTCCAACAAATAGTACAGACCATGTAATGCCAGAAAACCCATTGATCTATACAGATGTCGTAGCTCAAATTTTAGATAATCATTGCGTAAAATGCCATAACCAGAATAAATTGAAAGGTGAATTGTTGATGACCAATATGGCAGGGCTCTTAAAAGGCGGTGAAAGCGGCAAGACCCTTATTCCTGGAAATTATGAGGAAAGTGAGTTGATCGTTCGCATGCACCTTCCCTTAGAAGATGAAAAGCACATGCCGCCCGAAGGCGAAACACCCTTATCGCAGAACCAGATCAAGATTCTAGAGCGTTGGATCGCCCTAGGAGCTTCTGATACCTTGAAGTTGAGCCACTTGGATAATAATGAGCCGTTGGTCGCACATTTAAATAGTTTGATAAAACCAGATCCGAGCGAAAAATGGAAGCTCTTGCCCGCCGTTGCCGATAGCACGATTAGCCGATTGAGTTCTGATTACCTAACCATTCGCCGATTGGCCGGCGGGGCAAATGCGTTAAGCATCAATATGTATATGCCACCGGCATATGACCCAAGTTTGATCACGGGTTTAAAACCGCTCGCCAAAAATATAATCGAAATGGATGTTAGTGGTCTACCCTTAGGTCAAGAAGAGATGAACCTGATAGCTTCCTGTCAAAACTTAGAATGGCTAGAAGTCGATAGAACGCCCATTACCGATGTGGAAGCGGACACCCTAAAGAGTTTGTCCAACTTGAGAATACTGAAGATTTATGATACAAAAATTGGAAACAAAAGTATTCCCGTCTTAAAGAAGATACAATCCCTTCGGCAGGTATATCTTTGGAACACGTCAATTTCTCCAGATGTTTTGAATACCCTTAAAAAAGAAAATCCAACTCTTTTTGTAGATACAGGGATCGATCAAGAACTGCAGACTTTGTTTACTGCAAAAGATTCCATTCCGAAAATCTAGCCTATATTTAAGCCTAATAGTAAATGAAATACTTTGTAATATGAAGTTCGATCTCAATGGAAAAACGGCGATAGTCACAGGTGGTGGCAGTGGTATTGGTAAGGCCATTGCAAAGGCCTTGGCTGAAAATGGAGCCAAAGTTCATATTTTTGATCTGAAACAAGAGGCTGCCGATGACGTTGCCAAAGAAATCAACGGCGAGGGTGGTTCTGCGATTGCCCATTCGTGCAATGTGGCCGTACAAAAGGAAGTTGAGGACAAAGTGTCGCAAATAAGCGCATCAGGATCAATAGACATATTGATCAACAATGCCGGAATCGCCCACATCGGAAATGTTGAGCAAACTACCGAAGACGATTTAGACCGAATTTATAAAGTTAACGTGAAAGGGGTCTACAATTGTGTTCGTGCGGTACTTACGAATATGAAGGAAAAGGGAGGCGTTATTTTGAATATGTCGTCTGTAGCAGCATCCGTCGGTATTCAAAACAGATTTGCCTATTCGATGTCAAAAGGTGCGGTCTTGACCATGACCTACTCTTTGGCAAAAGATTATTTAGCATATAACATTAGATGTAACAGTATTTCGCCGGGCCGGGTGCACACCCCATTTGTAGATGGTTACCTTAAGGCCAATTTTCCTGGGGAAGAGGAAAAAATGTTCGATAAACTATCGAAAACACAGCCCATAGGACGAATGGGAAAACCAGAGGAAATAGCGAACCTGGCATTGTACCTATGTTCAGATGAAGCCTCTTTTATTACCGGAACTGATTTTCCGATAGATGGTGGATTTATAAAACTAAACGGTAATTAGTATACTTAAAGAAGAAAGACCTAACTATGAAACTAATACGATTTGGAGCCGTAGGAAACGAAAGACCAGGGGTTCAATTAGAAGATGGAACACGACTTGATGTCTCGGCATTTGGCCAAGATTATAATGAAGATTTCTTTGGAGGTGATGGCTTGCCAAGACTTTGGGCCTGGTTGGCGTCGAATGCCGGTAGCTGCCCTAAAGTCGACGCGGGTATTCGGCTAGGACCACCTTTGTGCCGCCCATCAAAAATAATCTGTATAGGGCTGAATTATGCCAAGCATGCCCAAGAATCGGGAATGGACATCCCCAAAGAACCCGTTCTGTTCTTTAAGGCAACATCGGCGATAGTGGGGCCGAATGACGATGTGATCATCCCGAAAGGAAGTAAAAAAACAGATTGGGAGGTCGAATTGGCAATTGTTATCGGCAAGAAGGCATCGTATGTATCTGAAGAAGATGCGATGTCGCATATTGCCGGTTATGTGCTTCACAACGATTATAGCGAACGTGAGTTTCAGATCGAGCGCAGTGGGCAATGGGTAAAGGGCAAGAGCTGTGATACATTTGCGCCTTTAGGCCCTTTTATAGCGACTACCGACGAAATTACCGACCCGCATAACTTGAATCTTTGGTTAAAACTGAATGGTGAAAAACTTCAAGATAGCAATACGTCCGATTTTGTATTCGATATTCCAACATCGATAAGCTATATCAGTCAGTTCATGACGCTGCTACCGGGTGATGTGATCTCTACCGGTACCCCTTTCGGGGTGGGCTTAGGCTTCAATCCACCAAGGTATTTAAAGGCTGGTGATGTTGTTGAACTGGGTATCGACGGTTTGGGCAGTTCTAAACAGGTGGCAAGAAAATATGCCGAATAGTTAATTTGAATTTAAGGTTGTTAGCTATTTCTTTAAGGAGGTTTTCTCAAGTTTACCAAGAGCATGGGGTGAAACGGCATCTTTATAAAATCGACCTTGTTATTTTCGCCGTTATGTACCACTACACTAATGCTAAGCTTTAATTTATTAAGGCCATTAGGTATTGAGCCAAATCATTAAAAGAAAGTTAGACTATGGTGACATGGAAAGATGTAATCAGTTTTTGCGTAAATGGTAATCCAAAACCGGATCGAAGAGTGGAAAGAACCGAAGACGAATGGCGGCAAATGCTAACTCCTGAACAATATAGGGTAACCCGAAAAAAAGGAACCGAAGCACCACATACCGGCGCTTTGTGCGGTATTCATGAAGCGGGTAAGTACCATTGTGTATGTTGTGATGCCCCTTTGTTCGATTCTACGATCAAGTTCGAATCTGGAACAGGTTGGCCCAGTTTTACCCAGCCCATCAAGGAAAATGCCATTCAATACATAAAGGATAGTTCTTTCGGTATGGTACGGGTAGAAGTACTATGTAATACATGCGATGCCCATCAGGGCCATGTTTTTCCTGATGGTCCTGAACCAAGTGGCCTGCGCTATTGTATCAATTCGGCGTCGATGACCTTGCAAATACAACCGGCGATCAACGAAGAATAGCAATCACATCGAGATCAACACCTAGCTAGTGGTTAAACATCATACTTTTGTGGCTAACTTTGTAGCCAACAAAAAGAAGGGCGGTATTTTGGTATCAAAACTGAACATACAAGATAGATTCAACATAGAGCTTCCTGCAGATCCTATTATTGCAAATGGCAGAAGGCAAGTGGCCAAGGCCTGTTTTTCGTTTGTTAACCCCAAGAGAACGGCAGATCCTAAAATACTCCATGTTTCCCCTGAGATGCTCTCGGCGATCGGTTTGTCTGAAGAAGATGCCATGGGCGATGGGTTTTTAAAGGTATTTACGGGTAATGAAATCCTTCCGAACACCAATCCGTACGCAATGTGCTATGGTGGGCACCAGTTTGGCAATTGGGCCGGACAATTAGGAGATGGCCGGGCCATTAATTTGGCCGAAGTGGAGCACGAAGGAAAGATATGGGCGTTGCAGTTAAAGGGTGCCGGCGAAACCCCTTATTCAAGAACGGCTGATGGTTTGGCGGTCTTGCGATCGTCGATACGCGAGTACCTGTGCAGTGAGGCGATGTACCACTTGGGCGTGCCTACTACTAGGGCATTGTCTTTAGCGCTTTCGGGCGATCAGGTATTACGTGATGTAATGTATAATGGTAATCCCGCCTATGAAAAGGGCGCCATCGTTTGTCGGGCAGCTCCGTCTTTCTTGCGTTTCGGTAATTATGAGATTTTTGCTTCCCGGGAAGACAACCAAACCTTGAAGACCTTGGTCGATTACACCATCAAACATCATTATTCACATTTAGGGGAGCCTGGCAAAGAAACTTATTGTAACTTTTTAAAGGAGGTTGTAGAGAATAGTTTAGAGATGGTAATCCATTGGCAGCGTGTGGGTTTTGTGCACGGTGTGATGAATACCGATAATATGTCGATTCTAGGATTGACCATAGATTATGGCCCCTACGGTTGGTTGGAAGGCTATGACCATGGATGGACACCAAATACGACCGACAATGCGCACAAGCGCTATCGCTACGGCACTCAGCCCCAAATTGTACTGTGGAATTTGTATAAACTCGCCAATGCACTGTATCCGCTCATTGAAGAAACGGAGCCTTTGGTCGCCGTTTTAAATTCTTATCAAGAGCGTGTCGATCAAGCCTACATTGAAATGATGAAGTCTAAAATAGGACTTTATGAACACGATGCCACCGACCCCGATCTAATTACCGCCCTCGAAATTGCATTACAACGCTCAGAAACTGATATGACCCTTTTCTTTAGGTTATTGGCCAATGTAGAAATAGAGGGAAATGGCGATATGCTTCAAATTTGTAACGCGGCTTTTTATTTTCCAGGGGAAATAAATGGAAAAATTGAAGCGGAATGGAAACTGTGGTTTTCCAGATATATACTCCGGTTGAAAAAAGAGAAAAGAGTCGATGCGGAGCGCAAGAAAGCCATGAATGCGGTAAACCCCAAATACGTATTGCGAAATTATATGGCGCAATTGGCCATCGATGCTGCCGATGTGGGAGATTATGGGTTAATCGATGAGCTCTTCAAGGTACTTAAAAAACCGTACGACGAGCAGCCTGAAAATGAAAGGTGGTTCGCCAAGCGACCCGATTGGGCAAGGAGTAAAATTGGCTGTTCAATGCTGTCATGTAGTTCTTGAAAAAATTGTTAATCAAGTATTTAGGAGCTTTTTTTTGGAAATCGCGAAAAAGTAAGGTCATAAAGTCAAGAAGAATAATTAGTAAAAAAAGATAAATGGAAAATTATAAAAAAGCATATCTAGCTGGTGGGTGTTTCTGGGGAATGGAAGAGCTTTTCAGAATTCGACCGGGAGTGGTGGATACCGAAGTGGGCTACATTGGAGGGAAAAATGAAAGTCCAACCTATAAAAATCATCCCGGACATGCAGAAGGACTTGAAATTGTGTATGATCCGAACAAAACGTCGTTCAGGCATTTACTGGATTATTTTTTTAGAATCCATAATCCGACTACCGTAGATCGCCAAGGAAATGACATTGGGTCAAGCTATCGATCTGCCATATTTTTTCAGAACCAGCAAGAAAAGGAAGATTCGCAAGAAATGATAAAAATTGTAAACGATTCAAAAAAATGGGACGCACCCCTTGCAACGACCCTAGAGCCGTATACCACTTTTTGGCCTGCCGAACCCGAGCATCAAGATTACCTGCTCAGAAAACCCAATGGATACACCTGTCACTTCGAAAGATTCGCTGAAAGCTTTATTTAGATACTGGAGGTGATTTGAATGGAAGAAAAGCAATCGGCCAAAATAGGTTTCGGAGGCGGATGTCATTGGTGTACGGAGGCCGTATTTCAACATGTGCTGGGTGTTCAGGGTGTTGAACAGGGTTGGATCGCCTCTGTGGGTTCTGATGCCGCATTTTCGGAGGCGGTAATCGTATATTTCGACCCAGGGATAGTTCCATTGGCGGTGCTTGTTGAAATTCATCTACGCACGCATCAAAGTACAAAGAGGCATAGCATGCGAACTAAATATCGATCGGCTATTTATATTTTTTTCGATGGGCAGCGGGAAGAGGTCATGGCACTATTAAAGGTGCTACAAAGCCAATTTGAAGAAGAATTGATTACCAAGGTAATGCCGTTTCAGGCTTTTAAGGGATCGGGGGAAGAATTGCGAAACTACTATTTGCAGAACCCGCATAAACCTTTTTGCGAAACGTATATCAACCCCAAGCTGAGCATGCTGATAGAGAAATATGCCGCATTTACAGCTTCAGCAAAGTTGGCTCATTTAAGATAATATCAACCATGGCCGTAATTGTGAAAGACAAAGTATTCTAGGCACTTTTCCACGGCCATCCCTTCGGTAAGCTATCTATTTAACATGTCTTTATCTGGTCATATACTAAATAAAGGAAGGCTAAAAGAAGAAGGCTAGAGCGCAACGTACCGGTTTGATGATGTCCTTCGAATTGCCTATCTTGAACCTTTCTCAAAATACCTTATCCCTGTGAAGACAACCTCCGATCTTGATTATCTGCAAAACCTAAAAAGAAAGGTGCTTTCGTATACCGAAATCGATCAAGCCATGCTCGATATGCAAATGCGCATGTACCATCGACTAGATCTTAAGAAGGGAGAGACTTTGGTCGTTCCTGGGCAACTGGTCAAACATTTTTACTATGTTGCCACAGGCTGTATTTGTTATTATAAGATGGAACAAGGCGAACCAAAGGTGATGGAGTTTTATACTGACGACGTTTTCTTTACAGATCTGCCCGCTTACGTAAAAGGTACGCCTTCGAATTATTTTCTCAGGGCTTCTGAAACTACTGTGGTTTATGCCATTAAAAAGACCGATGCCGAAAACTCGTTCAACACCTCTCACCAGTTAGAACGTTTTGGAAGACTGTCGATGCAGGAAGCCTTCATGAAAATTTTCACGAGGGTGGAGCGGCTCAGTAGCCGAAGTAATGAAGAGCGCTATCTGCGTTTATTGGAAAAAAGGCCCGACCTCTTTCAACGTGTACCACAATATTTGATCGCTTCCTATTTAGGCCTTACCCCTGTAGGTTTATCAAAAATCCGAAAACGATTGGGTAAAGGGTAGTTCTTGAAAATGGTTCTTCAAAGGCGAATTTTAGTTATGTCCTCTAGAATGCTTTACTGATCGCTTCCATTTATTAAACCAGTTTAACGAGATTGCCCTGAATAAATCTTAACTTGGAGATCCACAAGATGAAGATACGCACCATGGCAAATCAGTATGTCGATTTAGAAACCTTGAAATTTTTGTTGTTCAACGTACATGACCTTAAAAGTGTGTTGGCGCAAGAGCGATTTTCCGATTACGATGAGGAATCTATAGAAATGCTCTTGAATGCCGTCAAGGATTTTTCGGATAAAGAGTTGTACCCCTATTTCCGTGAGATGGATGAGCATCCGGCCCATTTTAAGGATGGTGAGATCATTGTACATTCACAGGTTAATAATTTCATGCGGGCCGGTGGGGAAATGGGTTTCATTTCAGCCCCTTTTGCCCATGACGTGGGCGGTATGCAAATGCCGTCTATGGCCTATAACGCCTCGGGTTTCATTCAAGAAGCGGCCAACAACCATTTACCGGGCTATATCGGGTTGACCATAGG
Source organism: Flavobacteriaceae bacterium (assembly GCA_050330515.1). GTDB lineage: Bacteria > Bacteroidota > Bacteroidia > Flavobacteriales > Flavobacteriaceae > Maribacter_C. Next base: position 78,623 of record JBHJNU010000003.1, read on the forward strand.
TGCAGCGGAACTCATAGTACATTTTGCCAATGAAGAACTAAAGAATACCTACGTACCTAGAATGCTTGCGGGGCAATGGGGCGGAACCATGTGTTTGACCGAGCCTCAGGCCGGGAGTTCGCTTTCAGATATCGTAACATCGGCAATACCTGATGGCGATTGCTATAAGATCCATGGACAAAAAATATTCATTTCCGCTGGCGACCGACAAGGCGCCGAGAACATTGTGCACCTGGTCTTGGCGCGCATTAAAGATGCCCCGGCCGGCACCAAGGGAATCTCCCTTTTTATAGTGCCCAAAAATAGACCAACCACGGGTGGGGGTTTAACTAAAAATGACGTTACCACAGTGGCCGACTTCCAGAAAATGGGCCAAAAAGGGTACTGTACCACGCACTTGTTCTTCGGCGATAAGGAAGACTGCAAAGGTTGGTTGGTCGGTGAAGCAAATCAAGGACTCAACTATATGTTCCTCATGATGAATAGTGCACGTATTGGTGTCGGCAGGGGTGCGGCCGCTATCGCTACCGCTGCGTACCAGGCCTCATTGAATTATGCTAAAGAAAGGCCGCAAGGCCGCCAGTTGACAAGTTCAGGCAAAAAAGATGCCGCGCAAGAACAGACCTTGATTATCAACCACCCAGATGTGCGCAGAATGCTGTTATTGCAAAAAGTAGTTACTGAGGGTGCCTTGAGTTTGATCTTGTTGGCCTCGCGCTACCAAGATTTATCGCAGTCGCTGCCCGATAGTGCAGCTAGGGAAAAATACAAGTTGCTGCTTGAGATCCTGACACCTGTCACCAAAACCTATCCCTCTGAAATGGGTATAACCTCGGTTAACGCCGGGGTACAGGTATTAGGAGGATATGGCTTCTGTTCTGACTACATCTTACAACAATACTTGAGGGATATCCGCATTTCAGCCATTTATGAAGGTACGACGGGCATACAGTCGCAAGATTTATTAGGAAGAAAGATCACGATGCAAGACGGCCGGGCGCTGAAGCTTCTGAAAGAGGAAATTCAAAATTCCATCAAAGCGGCCATGGCCATCGAATCGCTCACTACCTACGCCGAAAAACTAGGTACTAAATTGCACTTGACCCAGAAGGTATTAAAGTCACTCTTGGGTTTTGCCGCGAGTGGCGATTACCAGCGATTTTTGGCCGACGCCACTCCCTTTATGGAGTTTTTTAGTACTATTATCATCGGTTGGCTTTGGTTAGATATGGGCAGAGCGGCGCAAAACGCCCTCTTGACCGGCCAGAAAGATTTTAGCGATGAATTTTACGAGAGCAAGATCCATGCGATGCAGTTCTATTTCAAATATGAACTTCCAAAAACCGTCGGACTCTCCGAAATATTATTGGATGAACAGGGGTTGACCCTGAATACGGAGAAAGAGATATTTGCCTGATTAAATGTTTGCAAAGGCGCATAGCATAGAATGAACCAAAATAGCACCTCGGCAGAGAAGACGGGCTAAAACACTGTAGAACATGTACGCCCTAAACCGTTTTTGACCTTGAATCGCCCTATCAAACAAATCCGTATAACAAAGCATAACAAAAACCAAGGTGACGAGCAGCTTAAAGACGCTAACAACAGAAACCTGAAAAGATGACTACCATAAAATCAAAATTCGACCTAACCGGAAAAGTTGCCATAGTAACCGGATCT
>JBHJNU010000004.1:0-4415 GCA_050330515.1 Flavobacteriaceae bacterium
TTAGATATTGATTTAGCTTTGCAAATTTAGGGTACAAGTGAGTTATTAACAAGTTTTCAAGGGGATTAGTATGTCATTTAAAGAAACAAAAACTACTGTTTAACTTATTTTAATGAAACCATACCCAATAACTACCTATTATTAAACAATGAAGTACCGAATGAATGGCTTTACAAACTATTTTTAATGAAAATACTAGCGGACAAAAGCCGGCCATAGTTTCGCTGCATAAAAGTTATCTGCAGATATTACATGTTCTATTGAACTATAGCTGACCACGACCAATCAACATATGCCTCCTTTTGGTAAGTATGAATTTTTGTTCTACCCAAAGAATAGTTGACAAGGCTCAAAATTTAGGGCACCATATCGAGTAGGTCGATCTTACAAAGTGTGCGGTAAAACTGGGCAAAAGTAAGCCCCGAATTTTCTATCACAATCAAGATATAACCCATGATTTTGACATGGTCACTCCTAGAATTGGCACAAAAGTGTCAGGGCATGGTGTTGCCGTTGTCAAGCAGTTCGAATTGGGCGGTGTTTTTAGTACCGCCGGCACGCCCAGTATTTCAAGGGCTCGAAACAAAATTAGTACCCTATGGATTATTGGTCGAAAAGGCATTCCTTTGTCTGAAGCACTTTTTGAAATCGATTCTGATACTTTTTATACTATGGATACCAATATTCTTATTCAGGAATATAGCGTGGAATCTAATGGAGAGGACATTCGTATTTTAGTGGTAGGAAACAAGATGGAGGCAAGTCTGAAGCGCACATGTTGGGCAGGTGAATTTCGTTCGAACGTGCATCATGGTGGATCAACAGAGGCGATAGTACGCTCTAAAAATTCAGAGTTTATAGCCTTGGAAGCTAACAAACATATTGGTTTGGCAGTTGCAGGGGTTGATTTGATCCGTTCAAAAAAGGGTCCTTTGTTGATAGAGGTGAACGCATCTCCCGGCTTGCAAGGAATGGAAAAGGCCACCGGGGGATATATCGCCAAGGAAATAGTGATGTTTCTAGAACGAAACCGCAGAAGACGAAAATCAAGATGATGGCAAGCCATAGGCTGTATAATTTTTTTTACACAGACAAGAATCGCATAACTATGAGCGTTGTTATGTAATTAGTTCAATAAAAAATGAAGTTTTTGACCCATTTTTGTAGAACACAGAAAACCGAGCTAAACAGATACCATTTACTTGAAACCAGAAACAAATAAGACCATCGAAATTGGGGGTGAAACCGTTGCCCCAGGAGAAGATAAATTACTAAAAATTAGTATTGATAGACTTCCCACGGGTACCTTGATAGATATTCCTGTGTATGTTTTCAATGCCAAAAAACCAGGACCGACGCTGCTTATACAGGCCGGACTTCATGGTGATGAGGTCAACGGCATAGAGATTGTGAGGCGCATGTTGGCCGAAAAACGTTTCAAAATAGCTAGGGGCGCCCTCATCGCTGTACCTATTCTCAACATTTTCGGATTTATCCATTTTTCTAGGGATGTACCTGACGGCAAAGATGTAAACCGCAGTTTTCCTGGCACTAAAAAAGGGTCTATGGCCAGTAGGATGGCGTATCACTATACTTCTGAAATATTGTCGCAAATCGACTTCGGAATAGACCTACACACAGGAGGAGGGCAATTGAATAATTTTCCACAAGTTCGCTATACCACCAACGATGAACCTAGTAAACAGCTGGCGGATGTATTTAATGCGCCATTTTCTTTTTCTTCGGGCTTAATCAAAGGCTCTTTTAGAAATATTACATATCGTGCCAATGTACCGACAATTGTTTATGAAGCTGGCGAGAGTATGCGATTTGATGAGTATTCGATTACGCAGGGCGTACAGGGTATTTTGAATGTTTTGAAGCATTACGGAATGATTTCAAAAATAGATTCAAAAGTTGTAGCAAACAACAATACTATTCATTTGAATGAGCGCTTATGGCTTCGCGCTCCTACCGCTGGCATGTTCATTCCAGAAATCACGAACGGCAGTTACATTAGTAAAGGGCAGGTCTTGGGAAGGGTTTCCGACACCTATGCACTTAAAACCAAGAAAATAAAAGCCCCTTTTGATGGTTATATTTTCTGTATTAACCACCAGGCTGTGGTCAATCAAGGCGAAGCTCTGTTCCATGTAGGCGCCCCAGAACTGAAAAGTTAACCTACCATAGGGTTTGTTGTTGGTGTTTCATTTCAACGGCATACCTTCAAATCTGGAATTCATCTGCATTTTCGTGTCCATGAACGGATTATTCTTTGGGATGTTAGGATGTATGAAAACAAGAAACCAACTTGTTGGTCGGTTTGGGCTATTTTAAATACATCCTTAAAAAAATAGCAACAATTTAAAGGAAGGTTCAAGTCGTGTACCAGCCTACCCCTGTAGCTTAACTATCTGGTCGGAAATAATCGTTTTAAATTGTGTTATATCTTAGCTATTAGACTTCCATATCTTTCAATTGGATGGCCAAGGCCTTAGTAGAAAGTTGCACTTCGATCAAAGAAAGAATCAACGAAATAATCAGCGCCAAAAGACTGAAGCCGAAAATAAGGTTCGCCCAAAAGGGAATTTCTACATAAATCAATGCCATGGTAATTACGGCCAACAAAAAACTGAAAATGGCGGTCGCCTGCATGTTTTTGATTATGGTAAGTCTTTTGCGGAGTTGTTGCACCTGCAAGCCAACGGATCGCGACTCGGTCTCGAGATATTTTTGATGCAGCTGACGGATCAAGGCCGCAATGGCCAAATACCTGGCATTGTAAGCCAACATGGTTAACGATATGGCGGGAAAAAGAAGTGCCGGAATACTTAGGGTCAATGCCATAATCAATCTTCGCTGTTCATAGAGCTTGATTTATCGGCCGTCGGAAAGCTTTCGGGAAGCTCTTGGGTCACCCTGCCCGTGGCGGCCCACTCAATACCACGGAGCATGGAAGTCAAGAAACCTACACAATCAACGGAGTAATCTGCATGCCCCATAATGTTGTGAAAAATACGCCCTTTTCCATAGTTCAAAACCATCAAAGCCGGTTCATGACGGCCTGTACCCTTATTTTTTGGGTCGGCATAAGCGGTCGCTAAAATTTCCATGTTTTCGGCAGGACCGCGGAGACTGTTGTAGAGTTCATCTTTAGTGTGCATCCAAACTTCCGGCATTCCTTTTGTTATGGGGTGGTCTGCATTTCTAATCTGAACTTGATATTCGCTTTGCGGGCCATGGGAACCACCGGCACCCGGGGTCTCATCACGAATTAATTCTCCTGCATCATTATAATAAACATAGGGACCATCTTTTTCGGTTCGGTCTCCCCAACCGCCAAGGCCGATCATTTTATTGTACCCGAGCCATTGGGGAAAGGAGTTGTCGGCAGCATGAAAAACGACAAGGCCCCCTCCATTTTCCATATAGCTTTCAAAGGCTTTTTGAGTGTCTTCGGGCCAGGAGGCGGCATTCCAACCAAAGTTGGAGATGACCACATCGTATTTTGAAAAATCTGGATTGAAGTCTGCATCGGTTTTGGGTTTTTCCAACGCAATGGTGGGCGGAAGTCCTGCTATTGGGAAATCTGAGATGAATTCCTCCCCTTGCCAGGTATACGCGGTTCGTTGAACGTGTACAGAAAACAGACCCGTTTTTTCCATGGCATTTTTCAACATTACTGAAATCTTTGGCCATTGTTCATGGTTGTTCTGACCGTCAACGATCAGTACCTGTATTTTTGGGTCGCCCCCTTGAGCATACAATCCAAAGGTTGTACCTAGGGCCATTACCCACAGGTAAAAGCATAGCAATTTCTTCATGTTCTTTATTTAATTTGTTGACTAATTTATTTCAAAGGTCGCTTTTTCAGCGCTACCGTTACCATTAAGTTCAATAGAATAGGATCCTTTCAATAAATAGGTCTTTCCATCGTTGGCCTCTCTAAGTTCGGTTTTATGCTTTTTCAGATAGGCCAACTTCCCAGCTTTTGAAAAGGCGAGGTCATAGGAAAGTATGTTCAAACCCTTGTCAGCGTCAATTTCGGTTTCGCTCACAACAATGCCATCTTCGGTCTTGATCATGGCGGTATAGGCAGCTGCCGATTTACTGTAAAATGTAAGGTCTAGCCCAGGGGTATTCGGCATCATCCAAGAACTCCTGGCACCTCCCCAGCGTTCGGAGTGTTTGATGTTCTTCAACGCGAAAACATGCAGGACTTTGGCAATTATCGCAGGGGTCATTTGCTGTAAGTGGGCAATTTCGGCTTTATAGATACTTCGCCCATGGGTGCCTACCAAAAGATGTTTTGCTTCGGGTTGTATGACTAGGTCATGTATCGCAACATGGGGCAAACCATTTTGAAAGACTTCCCAAGTTGTACCTTGGTTAAAGGATACGTAGAGGCCATTGTC
>JBHJNU010000005.1:0-10948 GCA_050330515.1 Flavobacteriaceae bacterium
CTTCAATCTCATTAAAAGTCCACGCTTTGTCATATCGCTTAGGAGTTCCCGAAGTGCACTTTCCTTTGAATCAGGTAAAGCCTTGAAAGCTTCACTATAATCAAAGCAAGCCTTGTTCTGCCCATTGAAATAGGATAGAAGTTCATTTGACTGTGTTGATATGTATTTGTTTTTCATAGTAACAATGTCAGGATAAACCTGACTACAATGATACGAAAGATAGTTCAATGTTTCACGTTTTAGGCTTAAAAAGTTGTATTTTATAGTGTAATTATCAGGATAAACCTGATACATTGAATATGAAACATCATTTTTAGCGATGCGTTGGCTAAAAAGTGGCTGGCTAAAATTGTTTTAAAAAAGTGCGGTGGGTAAAAAAATAAAAAACATCGGGTCGGCTTGAGTGTCGGATTACTCGTTTTCTTGTTTGAATATGTTTGCTATGTTGGTCACCTGTCAAAATGGTTTGTCTTTGTGTTAATGTTTAAATTTTAGGTCGGTCTGTCGTCTTTGGAACAGTCGTCCTACCATTGGTATACAACGTTTTCGGGCTTTACGTTAGGGTTTCGGAGCACAAAGCTTTCAACCAGCACTGAACTTGAATAGAAGCACAAAGCTCCAAGTTTGCAAGTCAGCCCGCCTGACTCAAAACCCGTGTTATGCCTTCGCCCTTCTATTTTTTCGTGTCGTGTCAAGCCGTCTGTAATTTTCTGAAACTGCAAAAAACAAAGTTCTGAATTGTGTCGAAAGGTGTCTTGTGGTCAACCGTTATACACTTAATTTTTTCAAAGAAATTTTTCAGTCGGTCGGTCATAGTTGTTTCAGAATATTGTTTGATTTCTATTCCGCTACACTTTTTCGGTCCTTGTTCCGAAAATGTCCCGATTACTAATACACCTGTCGGATTAATATTCTGCCGAGCAGTTTCCAAGTAATTTGAAATTTCTTGTTCGTCTGTCAAAAAGTGAAATGCGGCTCGGTCGTGCCAAAAGTCATATTTCTCTGTCGGCTTGAATGTCGCTGCATCTGCAACTATCCACTTTACGTTTTTTGCTCTTTCTCCAAGTCGTTGTTTGGCTCTGTCAATAGCAGCCGCTGAAATGTCGAGAACTGAAATATCTTGATAACCTAAGTCTAGCAAATGGTCAACTAAAAAACTGTCGCCACCGCCAATGTCAATTACTTTTGCTGTTGTCGGCACGTTGAACTGCTTAAAGAAGTCCAATGAAGTTTCTGGGGTCGGTTGAAACCAACTTACGTCTTTCAGTTCTTTTGTCTGATAGATATTTTCCCAATGTTTTTTGCGGTCAAAATTTCCCATTTTTTCTATGTCTTTTTATGTTCGTTTGTTGTCGGTCGTGTCGTCATTTAGGGTGAGGCATAACGGCAGTCTGTCTAAAAACTAGTTTTACCACTATGAGATTGCCATATTTGCAAATTTTAAAGGTACCTGCCCACATATGTTTCTACAAAAGTGAGGTTTTTAGACAGTTTGACGTTTCTCAGCTACGCACAGTGCGGGGTCACAAAGATTGTTTTCTCGAAGATAAGGATTGTATTGTTAACACATAAGTGATCTCTCGGAGCAAATACCCGCATGGGGTGTAGGTTGTGTTAGTTGCTTATTTTTTATGGAACACTCGATTAATAAAATCATTAAGAGTTGTTTCATTGTTACAATAAATGTTCTTAGTTCTATTCACTGCTGACCCATAATTCAATTGAAACATTTCTTCTGAATTAAGCTCTTGATAGGTAATTCTATCGGCTGAATTATAAAATTCAGGGTTGTGAAAACATATTGCAAGACGGGATGATATTGGAATAAAATGGTATAGATCATATATATATTTTGTATCATAGAAAGCTTTGTCTTTATCTACGCTATATCCAGGAGAGTCGGTTGTAATAAATGTGTCTTCAGTCTTTTTTGGTCTGTAAATAACAATGTTGTAGTTGATTACTCGATTTAGAACCGATTTAAAAACATCATTATTGTCGGAATGAGCTCTCAAAATTGAACCATTATGAAGTTCATTCGGATTGGGAGGATTTGATGATAGTTCATCAATCACGGACTGAGCCACTTTTGTCAATTGAGGATTGTTTATTTGTTCTAGTTCAGAATTTAATTCTTCAATACTTTTTTTTAAGTTTTTATCAATTTTTTCTTGAGTATAACCACTTCTGAATCTAGGGTTTCTTGATTTCATACTGAGCAAGAAAAAAACTAAATCAGGAATAGCGGTCTCGTTCAATTGTTGCTTTTTTGCCTCTTCTACAATATCTGCGATAAAGTGTTTTTCATACCAAAAAGCATCTCGTTCAATGATATCTTTGTTTATACTATGATAATCAGCTATTCTTGAATCCAAATTATAAAAGTCTCCAGAAAAGCAGATCGAATTAATATGATACTTCTTAGGTCGACTCCATTTATTACCAGCTTTGAAAAATTGAATAGCGAAAACTTCATCCGATTCAGTTGCGATGAAATGCTTCAGATAAGATTTTGGTACGTAATGTTGGTTTTCCATTCTGGTCTATTGCAACTAACAATTGAATATGCCTACTGGTAAGAATATTTCTTTGTTGTAAGTAACGAATAAAAAATGAAATATATAAGTATAGAAGGGCTTAAAGGTGGTAGTAAATGTTGATAAGCATTTAGAAAGGTTTATTGCCTTGCCCGGGCAAGAAACCGTTCGCCCGGCTATCTTATTGTAGTCCACCGCGCATTGCGCTTTCTGATGTAGACTACCTGCCCGGTGGGATAGGCCTTTTGCGGACATGTTCGCAATGGTGGTGTACCTAGCGGAATTTTCACCCTATCCATTAGTGATAAATGGTAGTATGTACCAAAAATTTTAACGGCGGTCTCAAGAATCGGTACTTCAGGCACTTCAGACGGAGATGTGCCCCCTTTGCGACATAAAGCAGCCATAATGACACTACAAAGTATCTAAATAATGCCAAAAAGGCAGTAAAACTTGCTCGGCATGCAATTTGTCTACTAAATCTTGAAAACAATTTTTAATTAAAACAAAAACATCATGAGTATCGTAAAAAGAAATAATCTGGTATTTCCTGCCCTAATGAACGAAATCTTCAAACCTGATTGGTTCGGCGGCATGGAGAATTTGGCGAGTCCTGTTCCGGCGGCGAACATCAAGGCAAATGAAAAAGATTTTGAACTTGAACTTGCCGTCCCGGGAAGAAAAAAAGAGGATTTCAACATTGAAATTGAAAAGGATGTCTTGACCATTTCCTTTGAGGTGAAGACGGAGGAAACGGAGAACACGGCAACCTACACGCGAAGGGAATTCTCTTTGCGATCCTTCAAAAGGGCGTTCACCCTACCTGACAGCGTAGACGTTGATAAGATCGATGCGGCCTATGTAGATGGTATCTTGAAATTTACCCTGCCAAAAAAAGAAGAGGCCTTGCCAAAGCCCAAAAGGTTGATCGAATTGTCGTAAGGTATTCGAACTGATTGTGAACGTTCGGGCCCATTTTGGGCGCGATCTTCATAGGAGTTGGTTTAGTTGGTTGTTCGGGGCGCCCCGGTCTTAGGATCGGGGCGTCTTTTTTGGGCAAAACCTCCTATTTTCGCCCGTTATTATTCACATAGTGCAAAATAGGGAGCCCCACGATTTTTTAAGGGACTCTTTGGCCTCGGGCGCTTACCGTATGGGTTCGTCTAAAATGGCCAGACAGGTGATGATGCCCTCAAGAAAATTCCCTAACCTTAAATTCTCGTTCGGGGCATGAATGTTATTATCCGGATTCGGAATACGTATCGAAACGGCAGGTACACCAAGGGTGGTAATGAAGGGCGACATGGGTTGTGATCCCCCGGTAGTGCGCATGTTGACGAAGTGGTCACCGAAAATTTTCCGCATTACTTTTTCAAGATGCCTGCCAATGGGCGAATCCATATCGGTGCGAAAGGGTCTTGAACCCAGTTTGTAGGTGAAGGAAGCGAGTTTCGCATATTTCTCGCGCTCGTTTTCGGTAGGAATGGAATCGACCAGGTGGTAACCCCGGTCTACGATATAGTTTTTTAGGGCCTGCATCAACCGGTCCCCATCCGATTCGGGTACCAGGCGCATGTCTATCTCCGCAATTACTTCCGGCGGGATGATGGTGCGCACGTCATCACCCACCCAAGCGGCATTTAGTCCCCTGATATTCAACGAAGGATATTGCAGCGCTTCTTGATAGGTCGCCCCGATGGCATCGGTCCTTGCGATACCTAGGGTCTGTTTGATGCTGTCAAGGTTTTCGGGCACCTTGTTGAGCAATTCTTTTTCTTTTTCAGAGATGTGGATCCCCTCATAGAAGCCGTCAAGGGTCACACGGCCATGCTCGTCCTTTAGTCCGCCCAGTAGTTTGGCGGCCTCAAAAACGGGGTTGGGCGCGAAATTGCCGTACTGGCCACTATGGAGGGCATAACGGGGTCCGAAAATACGAAGGGTGGCCGTGGCGATGCCCCTTGCGCCAAAGGTGAGGGTGGGTAGGTTCGAGAGGTGACGGGTACCATCCATGATGAAGAGCATATCGGCATGCAGCAGGTCACGGTTCTGGGCCACCGCTTTGGGCAGCGAAGGGGATCCCATTTCTTCTTGAAAGTCCATAATGACCTTTATATTGTAGGCGGGCTTTATTTTCTTTTCCTGAAAAATTTGCAGTGCGGATATCAACGACATGGCCGGACCCTTTGAGTCCGAGGCCGATCGGGCAAAAATTCGCCAATCGGGATCGAGTTCTGTTTCCTGTTTTTCCGTTTCCACGATGGTCCAAAGGCCACTATCATCTTTTTCTTTCAGAACTGGTAAGAACGGGTTGGGCTGATTCCATTTGGTAGTGTCTACCGGTTGCCCGTCGATCTGTAGATAGAACAGCACGGTTTTGGCTTTCTTATGCAGTATTTTTTCGGCGAAGAGTAGGGGGGCACCTTCGGTGGTGATCACCTGTGTCTTGAATTTCAATTCGGTGAACACCGAGTCGCACCAGTGCAGGTTCTGCTGTATCTCGTTCTCAAAATGACCATCGTTCGGCAGTTGCAGAAAGTGCATCAAATTCAGGACCGCGCCATTGAATTTTTCTTGGGCGGCCCTATTTATTTTTTCTGGGGATAAGGATTGTGCTTCTGAGAAGATGCCCGTAAAAAGGAAGAGGAGCAGCAGGACGAATTTTTGGCTACCAAGGGTACGATTTTGATGTAAAAATGGAACCAAGTAAGGGTTGAAAAGCATTCCTCAGAATTTAGTCTAGTCTAAAAAATAATTTAAATTAAATCTAATCAGTACGTTGTGATGGTGTACCTCATGTAAAACTTATGACCTTTAAAAATGCTCGCTTACCGTTTCAAGATAAAACTTTTTTACCGTTTTCATTCCTGCTCCTGCAACATTTTTATTTCGTCGCGCAGTTTGGCCGCTTGCATAAAATCCAGTTCCTTGGCGGCCTTTTCCATGGCTTTTCGCTTATCGCGGATCAGTTTTTCAATTTGTTCCCTTGTCAGGTAGTCGAGGTCGGGTTCTGCCGCGCGCATCTCCTCTTTTTGAAAATGATAGGTAGATACCGAGTTCTTTGAAAGGGCGTTGTCCAAGCTTTTATTGAGGGCCTGGGGGGTGATGTTGTGCGCTAGGTTATACGCCGTTTGTTTCTCCCTTCGGTAGGTGGTCTCGTCAATGGTCTTCTGCATGCTTGCGGTGACCTTATCGGCGTACATGATCGCCTTTCCGTTCAAATGACGGGCGGCTCTTCCTACAGTTTGGGTCAATGAACGGTTGCTTCTGAGAAAGCCTTCCTTGTCCGCATCTAAAATTGCGACCAATGAAACTTCCGGTAAATCGAGTCCCTCGCGCAGCAGGTTAACACCGATGAGCACATCGAAAATTCCTTTTCTGAGGTCTTGCATGATCTCGACCCTTTCCAAAGTATCCACATCACTATGGATATACCTACAGCGAACATGAATACGGTCTAGGTATTTTGCCAGCTCCTCCGCCATACGCTTGGTAAGTGTTGTTACCAAGGTCCGTTCGTCCTTTTCCACCCTTTGGTGAATCTCTTCTACCAGATCATCGATCTGGTTCAAACTGGGTCTAACCTCAATGATAGGGTCTAAAAGCCCTGTGGGGCGTATGACCTGTTCTACAAAAACACCTTGACTCAATTGTAGCTCATAATCTGCGGGGGTAGCGCTCACAAAGATTACCTGGTTTTGAAGGGCTTCGAACTCCTCGAATTTTAGGGGCCGGTTGTCCATGGCCGCGGGCAGACGGAAACCATAGTCGACCAGGTTTATTTTTCGCGAGCGGTCACCACCGTACATGGCATGCACCTGCGAGATGGTCACATGGCTTTCATCTACCACCATCAAATAGTCATTGGGGAAATAGTCCAACAAACAGAAAGGTCTGGTACCCGCCTCGCGGCCGTCCAGGTACCGAGAGTAGTTTTCGATGCCCGAACAGTAACCCAGTTCTCGGATCATTTCGAGGTCGAAGCTGGTACGTTCTTCCAAGCGTTTGGCTTCCAAGGGTTTGCCAATTTCTTTGAAGTAATCCACTTGCTTGACCATATCGTCCTGAATTTGGTGTATGGCGTTCTGGAGTATATCCTGTGAGGTAACGAACATGTTCGCAGGATAGATACGCAGGCTGTCGAATTTCTCGAATATAGTATTGTTGAAGGGGTCGAACGCCTCGATTTCTTCGATCTCATCCCCGAAAAAATGAACGCGGAAGGCGCTATCGGCATAGCTGGGAAAAACATCGACGACATCTCCCTTTACCCTGAAATTCCCGTTTCTAAAGTCCGCCGTGGTTCGCGAATACAGGCCCTGCACCAATTGCTGCATGAACTTGGTGCGTGCGATCACCTGATCTTTTTGAATGGAGATCACATTCTTCTGAAATTCAATAGGATTTCCTATACCGTACAGACATGAAACCGAGGCGATAACGATGACATCACGCCTACCGGCCAGTAAGGAAGAGGTGGTGCTCAAACGCAACTTCTCGATATCTTCATTGATGGACAGATCCTTCTCAATGTAAAGTCCCGAAGATGGAATAAAGGCTTCTGGTTGATAGTAGTCGTAATAGGAAACAAAATACTCAACGGCGTTCTCGGGGAAAAACTGCTTGAATTCAGAATACAACTGCGCGGCAAGGGTTTTGTTATGGGCCAGCACCAAAGTGGGCCGTTGCACTTTTTCGATAACGTTAGCCACGGTAAAGGTCTTGCCAGAACCGGTTACGCCCAATAGGGTCTGAAACCTTTCGCCGGCCTCCATACCTTCGACCAATTGCTTGATGGCCTGGGGCTGATCGCCTGTTGGTTTGAATTCTGAAACGACTTTGAACTTCATCGCCTAAAAGTACAAAAGGGTAGGCAGTTTAAGAAAGTTCAGGCGAAGAAGTTGACAATTTATGAGCTACTTTTTTCAACGGATCCTCGCTTCGCTTTTTTGATATTTTTCGACCAACTTTCAGAAACTTCCCGAAAAACTGCTTGATACGTATTTCGCAGCTGCCAGGCACTTGGTAGGAAGTTTGAAAAAGCGGTGTAGCGGCATTAAAAAGCTATCGTTTCAAAGAGAAATGGCCGGTAATCTCTTCCTGATTGGTGGCGATGGCCTTGAACCAATAATCGGATGCCGGAAGGTGTTTGCCGTTAAAGTTGCCGTCCCACCCTTTTGACTGCGGGTCTAGCTGGAATAAGAGATTTCCATATCGATCAAAAATTGAAATACGTCCGCTAAGAACGTCGGAAATGTTGGTAATTTCTGGAGGGATGACGAACTGCCAATAATCGTTGATACCATCACCGTTGGGGGTAAAGAACTTTGGAAAGTCCGCAGCTCTTATGCCCCTCTCGATCAATCGTGAGTCGCTACCGCATCCATTATTGTCCCGCACGTAGACCACATGCGATCCTTCGGTAACATTTATAAAAATATTGGTGTCTTGATAAGGGCCGTCCTCATTATCCATTGCGTATTCATAATTACCTTCGTTTGCCAAGTTTACAACAACCTGCTTACCGACGGTCAACTGTCTAATGGACACAGATGCTATCATTGGCGGTTCAGAAGGAAGCACGTTAAAATTTCTACTGCTGGCACATTCGATCTGTATTCCTGATCGGTTAATCAAATTATAGGCCTCTAGTCTGTAATTGCCCGGAATTATTATTTCAAAGTCACGATTTTGAGAAAGTAATAGCTCATTAGAGTTATCGACACTATACCAACGAAATCCTGAAGCCTCCCCCTCGGCCGAGACCATTATAGGTGGGCTGTCCTTACATTTAATGAACAATGTCGGAAATTCTATTATTGGGGCAAGTGCCCTACTTTCGCCCGTAATTTGGTCAATTTCAGTGCATGGGTCATCAACAGGGCCTGTGAAAAAGCTTTCTTCGCGACAGGGTGGTGATGAACCATTTTCATTTAAAGGACGCACGGTTACATAGATGCGAACATTTTGCGGAAGATTTGTGGGCGGATTGAATACTAAAACGTTACCTACGTTCATCTGGTTTAAAATTTCCGTTCCTCCTTCAGAAGTTCCGATGGATAGGATATAACCTGTTGCTGTAGGGGCGTATTGCCATACAATATCGGTAACTATAGTAACGTTGGCGGCATTGTTGTCGGGCGCTACTAAAATGGTACATGGTGGGGGCGTGGTAACATCGACAGTGGTGAATACGATACCCCCACAAGAAACTGGTTGCGTAGTTGCATCGAGAATACTTAGGCTAACATAAATCCGTGTGTTTTCGGGCAGACCTACAGGTGCCTTAAAAGAATTGATTATACCAGTCGCTTCACGGTTCAATAAGTCGGTGCCGCCCGGGGTGGTGCCCAAAGAAATAAGATATCCGTTTATTCCCCCTACGGCTTGCCAAGTTATGGTCACATCTACCGGAACATCGACCGCGCCATTCGTGGGAAATGTAATTGTTGGGCATTGCTGCGCAAGGGCGCCAATATGCGCAGATAAAACCAAAAAAAATAGTATTTTTTTAAGCATTAAACCCATTTTAATGAGATAGAAAAACTATCGTTTTAAGGTAAAGTGGCCTTTTACTTCTGTTCGTGTTGTTAATGAAATTGCCGTGAACCAATAGTCTGACGATGGCATTGGCCTTCCATTTAACGTCCCGTCCCAGCCTAATGCCAGGGGGTCTATTTGCTTTATAAAATTCCCGAGCCTATCAAAAATACGGATAACCGCAATATTAATTTCGCTAGCATTTACAGGCGGAATGAATTGCCAATAATCATTTATGCCGTCTCCGTTTGGAGAGAAAAAATTTGGAAAATTCTCTAAGGACAAATCTTCAATTAAATTCTTCTCAACTATGCCACAACCATTTTTATCACGCACATAGATGACCTGTGAACCTTCGGGAAGGTTATCGAAAACATTGCTGGTTTGATATGGCCCTTCAATGGTATCTACAGCATATTCATACTCGCCTTCTCCAGAAACGTTAGTGGTAATTTGAAAAGTTCCGTTGGTATTATTTCTATAATCCACGGAGGTAATAGTGGCTATTTCTGATGCTGTTGCCGTAAAAATTACGCTGTCACTGCATTCGAATGTGTCGCCAAGTTGGGTAACTAAATTATATGCCTCATATCTATATCGCCCTTCTTGCGATAGGGCTAGTTCAATGGTTTCTGAAACTAAGGTTTCTGAATCGTCATTGTTTATTCTGTACCAACGATGTCCATCGGCCTCATTTTCCGATATGACCGTGGTCGGATTATCCCCCAAACAAAGGCTTACCGTTCTTGGAAAATCGATTCTTGGATTGTAGTTGACAATCTCGCCGGTTTCTACATCTTCGATCGGCCCACAGCCTAGAATGGTGGTAAAGGAAACCCGCTGACAACCAATCGCGTTACCGGCACTATTGAACGGGGTAATGGTTACGTAATATGTTGTTCTAGGCAAGAAATCGAATACCTCGGTAGAATTTGCAGCATAGGCTCCGTTTTCAATGACATTGTTGATGTTAGCAGCCGTACCGATCGAAATTCGATAACCATCCGCCCCTTCGACCGACGGCCACTCTAAAATTGGACTGAGGGGAACGTTCACTTCGTCCTGCGTTGGACTGGTTAATGCAGTACACGATGGCCTTAGAACTTCGGCCTCTGTAATAAAACTATAGGTTTCACAATTGGGACCGGCACTGCCATTTTCATTAAAGGCAGTAATGGTGACAAAGATTTCAGTCTGAAAGGGAAGTTGAAAATTGGGTTCATAGGACAAGGCGTTTTGAACCAGGAAATTGTCAAGCAGGTCGTTGCCATTTTCTTGGGTGCCCAATGATAAAAAATAACCCGTTGCCGTGGCGGCATAGTTCCAGCGTATTATGGTTTCCGCACTTATATTCACTGCTCCGTTCGTTGGTGCAATCAAAATAGCACAAGAGGGTGGCGTCACCACATCTTCTGTGCGGAACATTTCACTTTGGCAGGTGATATTTTCTGCGTTGAAAAAGAATAAAGTAATGGTTACGTAAATATCAGTGGCCTCAGGAAGTCCTAACCTTGGCGTATACGACGCAGATCCCACGGTTTCATTATCAATAATGTCAGTTCCACCGGGTGTAGTTCCCAAAGAAATTAGATAACTGGGCACACCGATAACAGGTTCCCAAGTGATATCAGTAGTAACGGGCACATCAACTGCTCCATTGAACGGACCGTTTATTGTGGGGCACGTAAATTGGCAAAAAGCGAAACTTCCCCAAAAAAGCAAGACATGAAGTAGTAGTTTTTTTTCCATTTGAAAAAATTCAAACATCGTAATATAATCAAACTCTAGCGTTTTAGGTTAAAATGGCCTTTATATTCATATCCGTTTTCTAAAGTAAAAACGAACCAGTAGTCCGATGAGGGCAATATTCTGCC
>JBHJNU010000006.1:0-60479 GCA_050330515.1 Flavobacteriaceae bacterium
AGGTCGTAGTCGCCCACCAGGTCGGTCAGCGCGTTGTTGCCCGGCATGAGTCCCGTCAGCCCGTCGCCGTAGCTCAGGTACCAGATCAGGCATACCCCCTGCCCGGCATCGTCGAAGTCTACGGCCTCTGGGGTGGGCGGAAGGCCCAGTATGAGTCCGGTCTCATCGGTCACCACCCACTGGCCGTTGGGGCCGACCGCCCCCTCGACACTTACCTTGCTCACATGGTCTGGGTGGCCATCGCCCACGCAGAAGGTGAAGGGGTCCTCGGAGAGGGTACCGCCATCTATTTCAGAGATATGAATCGCATCTTCTTTTACCTTTGCTGATTTTTCTTTCGAATCCGTTGCCCCAAGCGTCTGCCATATAAAGAATAAGGTAAGCAAGAATAAAGTCAGTGGTTTTCCCATGACACGGTTCTCATACTTGGGAATTTCGTAATAATGTAATTTTCTTTTCATATTCATAATTTTAGTATTACAGCAAACTAAAACTTCTCCAGTCATGAAAATGTCACGAATACTTAAACTTTATCATGAATTCTGTAATGTTTTCGTGAACTTTTCGGCTATCTCCACAATAATTTCAATGAGAACATAGCGGTTTTCGTCATTTCACCCTTAGTCAAGTAGCGTTTACCTATTATATTCTTACTTGTGATATTTTTGTGACATATTTTAACTTCTTTCGTAAAATAATTACATGATGAAGCATATACTCCTTATAGAAGATGATCTAGAAATCATAAAATTACTTGATATTCATCTTACCGATTTAATTTATACCACTTCAAAGGCCACCGATGGTGCAGTGGGTCTGTCAATGGCCTTGGAGAACCATTTTGACCTTATTATTCTTGACCTAACTTTGCCAACTATTGATGGGATTGAAATATGCAAACGAATAAGAGCTCAAAAAAGCACCCCGATCATTATGCTAACCGCAAAATCGGAAGAAATAGACCGTGTTCTCGGGCTTGAAATTGGGGCTGATGACTACATCACCAAACCATTTAGTATTCGTGAGCTTTTGGCAAGGGTAAAGGCCGTAATTCGAAGAACAAGTAGTCGACCAGTAGAAGATACTGATTCATCGGCTATTGCAGTAGAGGGTCTTCTGATCGATATTGAAAAGCGTAAAGTCTTACTTGATAACAAGCGTATCGATCTCTCACCAAAAGAATTCGAACTTCTTGTTCTCATGGCATCAAACCCAGGACGGAATTACTCGCGAACCGAATTATTGAATATGATCTGGGGGTACAATTTTGAAGGATATGAGCACACCGTAAATTCACATATCAATAGACTTAGGGCTAAGATAGAATCGGATATGGCGAATCCGACGTACATTTTGACGACTTGGGGCGTAGGCTATAAATTTAATGAAGATATTTTAGCATGAGCATTTCAGAAAAAACACTTACCCCGAGATTGGTTCAAAAGCTTTGGCTGGCGTTCATCGCTTTAGTTCTGTTGATGGGCATCTCGTACATTATGATTACGGGCTATATCACCAACAAGCATAATGAAGCCACGATTCAAAGGGTAAATGCCAATGTTGCCGATCACGTTATTCAAGAAAAATTTCAAAATGCTTCCCCATTTTTACCTGATGGCTCTGTGAACAAAGAATTGTTCGGAGACCTGATGCATGACATGATGGCCGTGAACAGGAGTATCGAAGTGTATCTGTTGGATAAATCTGGGCGAATTTTATATTCCGTTGTGCTCGACCCTAGTGAGAACGAAGCCGCAAAGAAAGTCGCGTTAGCACCTATTGAAACATTCATAGCGCAAGAAGGAAAGGAATACATAGTAGGTGACGATCCGCTAAACCCTGATGAACCAAAAATATTTTCTGCCGCAGGTTTCAATATAGACGGACAAGAAGGTTATATTTACATTGTTCTTGCCGGAAAGGAATTTCAAGCCATAAAGAACAATCTCTTCGGACAATATTTTGCTAAATTAGGTGTCGGCGGTGTCCTCCTTACCATGTTATTTGCGGCCATTATTGGGTTACTTAGTATCTGGTTCTTGACAAAAAACCTTAGAATTATTACGAGCACTGTAAAAAGATTTCAAGAAGGGGATCTTAAAGCACGCATTGCAAATCCGGATAAATCTGATATTGAGGTTTTTGCGAATACCTTTAATCACATGGCCGATACCATTGTTGGCAATATCGATAAAATCACATCGGTAGATACTTTGCGCCGCGAACTTATTGCAAATGTATCCCATGATTTACGCACTCCCTTGGCCGTCTTAAAAGGGTATATTGAAACATTGCAAATAAAGCGTGATTCCCTCACAGAAAGCGAAAAACAAGAATATCTGCAGATTACCCATAATAATGTAGATAAATTATCAAAATTAATCAATCAGCTTTTTGAGTATTCCAAACTAGAGGCCGAACAGGTAACCCCGATTAAAGAACCATTTTCGATTACCGAACTTTCTCATGATCTCATGGCGAAATTCAAACTTTTGGCCGATCAAAAACAGATTACATTAGAACTGAACAATCCAGAACATAATTGTTTGGTATTTGCCGATGTCAGTCTTGTCGAGCGCGCATTACAAAACCTTATCGAAAACGCGCTAAAATATACCGAACCTAACGGGAAAGTAACTTTGGGACTTCATAAAAAAGGCAATAACATCGAAATCAATATTACGGATACAGGTACAGGAATACCTGTAAACGAGCAACCATTCATTTTCGACCGCTATAAGCAAGTTGATAAGAGCACCAAGAAACACGGTTATGGACTAGGCCTGGCCATTGTGAAAAAAATCATGGACCTTCATGACACCACCATCATCGTTTTAAGTAGACCCAGAGAAGGTAGCTCCTTTATTTTCAACCTGCCCTCTTATCAGGTGACCTGATAAAAACTTTGCCAAAATCGCTATGAAAGAGAAAGCCCTTCTACAATGCAGAAGGGCTTTTTTTATTATTTACGGTACCACTACAAACCACTAATAAAACTGCCGTATAGATCTTTGAACTGATAACCCTCCGCAAAACGGTGTTTATTCAATTTTTTATGGGCCACCAGCCCCCAGATCAGCAATTCTTTCAAGAAGTAGATATCTTCTTTTAGAAAATCAGGTTGATGGTCTTTAATCAACTGATTTAATGCGGGTATGCTGTCTAAAGTTCGCTTATATTCCTCATCGGTAAAGTCATCTAGCAACTCAAAACCTTCCCCTTGAAAAAACCAATGTAGCAACTCATCATAAGGGGTTTCCGCATCCTTCTTTTCGAGTTTGTTAATTTTAGGGAAATATGACGTAAACAACGTTTTGACCGCATCATCGATCAAAATGGCTGCCACAGCATCGGCTCCTTCTTGCTCGCCTTCATAAACAAGCTCAATCTTACCCGTGATAGCTGGAATAATACCTAAAAAATCACTCAAGCGCACCATAGTTCTATCGGCACCACTTTGTAATACTCTGCGCTCGGCGGTACTTAATAAATTTTCAAAGGCCGTAATGCTGGTGCGTGCGCTTACCCCACTTTTAGCATCAACATACTCACTATCACGTGCCTCGAAACTTATCTGCTCTAAAAGGTCTTTTGCCAAATCGGGCACGTAAACCACGTTTGTTTGTCTCGGATCTAGTTTAGATTCTTGTTCTGTAATTTTCCTTGCGGTTTCAATATCATCAGGATAATGGGTCAGAATCTGCGACCCTATCCTGTCCTTTAAGGGGGTTACGATGCTTCCCCTATTGGTATAATCTTCAGGATTGGCAGTAAACACAAATTGTAGATCTAGGGGCAATCTTAATTTGAAGCCGCGGATCTGTATGTCTCCTTCCTGTAAAATATTGAAAAGTGAGACTTGTATTCGAGCCTGTAAATCAGGTAATTCATTAATAACAAAAATACATCGGTTCGCACGCGGAATCATGCCGAAGTGAATTACACGATCGTCGGCGTATGAAAGTTTCATGTTTGCCGCTTTTATGGGATCTACGTCACCGATCAAATCAGCCACGGTAACATCGGGTGTCGCCAATTTTTCATAGAATCGCTCCTCACGGTGTAACCAAGTAATTGGAGTATCATCAGCTTTAGCGGCAACCAACTCTTTGGCGAAGCGCGACATGGGTCTCAAAGGGTCATCGTTGATTTCAGAACCTTCAACTATGGGAATGTATTCATCTAAAAGATTGACCATCAAACGGGCCAAACGTGTTTTTGCCTGTCCACGAAGGCCGAGCAGGTTAATATTATGCCTCGAAAGAATGGCCCGCTCCAATTCGGGAATTACCGAATCTTCATACCCCCAAACACCGACAAACGTATCCTCTCCGTTTTTGATCTTTTCACGGAGGTTATCACGAAGCTCATCTTTGATACTTTTTGATTGATAGCCGGCCGATTTTAATTGACCTAAATTTTTAATCGCTGTATGTTTCAATTTCATAAACCGTTTTTCATTTTTGGTGGCCTGTTGCTGAGATAATCAACAGCTCACCCCTATTTTAATCGAATTACTAATTTTATTACTAAGCTCGGAATACATATTTTATCACAGCATTGTAATTTCTACCCTATACATATTGCTCTGAACCGACTACGATACACTGACTACCCTTCTCTGAATACTTTGTGCTGACCGCCCTATACTATCAAACCTTCTAACAAAAAAATCACCCGGCATTCACTTTAATCTTTTCTTTCTATTGTTCTCATAATCTTCAAAGATCATTTCACCCAAGCCCTTTAAGCCGGTAAAGAAGGCCTTGCCCTTATTGGCTTCGGTAAAGTAACGTATAAACTGCATCAAATAAGGGTCTTGTGCAATCATGAAAGTAGTTATGGGAATGTGCAATTTTCGAGCTTGGCGCGCCATACTGTAGCATTTTTCTACTATGAATTCGTCTAGTCCAACACTGTTCTTATAGTAGGTGCCATCTGGCATACGCAAGCAACTTGGCTTTCCATCGGTAATCATGAAAATCTGTTTGTTGGTGTTGCGTTTTCTTCGCAGCATGTCCATCGCTAATTGTAGTCCCGCTACTGTATTCGTGTGGTAGGGCCCAACCTTTAAGTACGGCAGATCTTTTATGGGAATCGGCCAGGCATCGTTTCCGAAGACCAGAATATCCAATGTGTCTTTCGGGTAACGTGTCGTAATCAATTCGGCCAAGGCCATGGCGACCTTTTTCGCCGGGGTAATTCTGTCTTCACCGTACAGAATCATACTATGGCTGATGTCGATCATTAAAACAGTGCTCATTTGGGCTTTATACTGGGTATCTTCCACCACTAGATCTTCCTCACTAAGTTGAAAAATTCCGATACCATGGTTGACCTGGGCGTTCTTCAGACTTTCCGTCATTGAAATATGTTCTAATCCATCGCCATAATGATATTCCCTGAAGTCTCCTGTATGCTCATCTCCTTGACCGGACTTACCTGTTTTGTGATTTCCGGATCCACTTCGCTTTAGTTTTCCAAATATCTGGTCAAGTGCCCGCTGACGGATCATTCGCTCCATTTTGGCGGTAATCGAAATACTTCCTTTTCCATTGCCATCTTCCCCTTCTTGCCCCTCTCCTATTTTACCCTCACCATCTTCAAATTCTTCGCGGATATACCCTCTTGCCTTTAGGTCTTCAATGAAATCGTCAATGGTGTACGCTTCAGTGGTCAATTGATATTCTTTATCCAACTCGCGGAGCCAATCAATGGCCTCATCAAAATCGCCTGAAGTGTGTGTAATCAGTTCTTGAAAAATGTCGAAAAGTTTATCAAAAGGGGAAAGTTCGGGTGCTTCGTAGGTCTCAAATCGAAATCCTTTTCTTGTATTCATAGCCATATCATAAAAATACTGCTTTTGGCAAAAACTAGGGTATCAATCTGCTAAATCTTAACGCAGTTTTAAGGTAGTTCGATGCTAGCGAAGATTTACATACAAATGCGTTAAGTTGTTTGAAATCGCCACTCTCAAAGGTACCGCTAAAATTGGATCGTTTTTTTGCTAAATGGTAACATTTCATCGAAAAATAGGATTTTAGGGCAACTAAACGGACTTTTTGGTTCGTATATCTTTCTTTAATAAGAAACCCCAAAATCGTATACCCATGACAAATAGAATGCAGAAAGGTATTTTTTTCCTTTTTATATCGGTAGCCATTATTTATTCCTGCAGCAAAGACAGTACTATTTTAGTTGATCCAGACAGCGAAGTTGTAGTTGAGGATGAGGAAATTGTAGATGAGACCCAGACAGAAGAATCTCCCGAATCTGAAAACACAACGGTCATGCCCCCTACGGCAGAAACGCCGCCAGTTGACAATCCTGCTCCAGAAAGCCCCATTGGGGAAACTCCATGCAACAATGCTGCAGATTTTGTTTTCAATGAGAAGGACGGATTGGTACTTGTAGAGTTCGAAAAAACCAATTTTTCAGGTAATTGGAAGCTTAAAAATGCCGGTAATCAACATACAGGAGAAGGGTATTTGGTATGGGAAGGCGCTCAATACTTTAACACTCCCGGTAACGGCATACTCACCTATAACATAAAAATTGAAAATCCGGGTACCTACCAATTCATGTGGCATACGGCCATTACATTGGGTAATGACGGTACGGAGCATAATGATACTTGGTTGCGCTTTGATGACGCCGATGATTATTACGGGGTAAAAGTGAACGGAACGTCTGTTGTCTACCCTGCCGGAAGAGGCAAGTCGCCCAACCCGAAAGGCGCCTCTAGTGATGGCTGGTTTAAGGTTTATAGAAGTGGCAACCTAGATTACAAATGGCAAGCGCTGACGTCCGATCACGATGCGCATGCAATTTTTGTAGAATTTGATAGTCCGGGCACCTATCTTATGGAGGTTTCGGCGCGTTCTACAGGTCACGCAATTGATAAATTCGTGCTTTTCAGAACGAATATGAATGCCGGCAGTGCCACTGGTAGTCAAACCTTCAGCGTAATAAGTTGTAATTAGTAACTACAATCTGTGGAGTACCCGTTTTGATCATATTGAACACAGGTTACAATGAGCAACCACAACTTCAATTACCTGTAAGAACTATCGTAAACTTGACGGCTTTATTCAAGATCAAAGCATGAAGGAGCCGTCGTTTAATTGAACGCGGTAGCTTTATAAAGAATAGCCATACAAGACCCTAGCCGACCCGAAACAGTCATGGGCCTGAGGTTGTCATTTTGGTCTTGTTCTATGTAGCCTTAGTATTAGGTTAAAGCAGGGTTGCCTATCTGAATAAATTTTCTAACCGCGGAAATAGTCTTACATTAGAACCATGTCTAAACTAATTTCTAATTCTTGATCATCGCTACCTATGAAATCAATGGTAATCTATAAAATTTGTTTTTCTATTATTAAAATAACCTTTCCATTCTTACTTATGATGACTAACGGCACTGCTCAAGACAAGATTATCGCCGATGGAGAAAATGGTAACTTAGAAATCGCCTTTTTACTTTTTGATGACTATGAAACTTTAGATGTCTTTGGTCCCGCTGAAATTTTTGGCCGTCTTACCGATTATTATACCCTAAAGTTTTATTCCCTTGAAGGAGGGGTCATTACGAACCGGCATCGGGTTCCTATCATGACCGAGAAGTTAGCCACTATAAACGAAAAACCATTTGCATTCTTGATTCCCGGCGGGCTGGGGACAAGGGTTGAAGTCAATAATGAATTGCTGATTGATCAAATTAAGGAAGTATCACTTTCTTCTGATTACGTATTGACCGTCTGCACCGGTAGCGCACTTTTGGCCAAGTCGGGACTTTTAGATAACCGCGAGGCAACTTCAAATAAACGGGCATTCTCATGGGTGATTACCAATGGTTCTGAGGTGGTATGGGACAAGCAAGCCCGTTGGAAAGTGGATGAAAATTATTATACTTCGTCCGGTGTGAGCGCCGGTATGGATATGGCGCTGGGCTTTTTGGCCGATCGGCACGGAATTGAATTCGCCAGAAAAGTAGCTTGGGAAATAGAATACATTTGGATCGAGGACAAGGATAATGACACTTTTAAGGCAGAGTAAAGAGGGATGTAGGAAGTAAAAAAACGTGTTATAACTGGGGAGGCTTAAGCACCGTTTTTTTTATCAAATTATCTTTTCGGCTTAAATAGAGAAAAAATGGCATGACCAATTGAATACTGAGTTGAATTGGTCGGGTCAAAAGTTACAACCCATTTAAAAGCCGAGATTTTGGTCTCGGCTTTTTCGATTTGTGTCGCTATTTTTTCTTCGCTTTTTTGAGCTTTGCTTTTTTCGCTTTAAGTGTTTTCACTGTTTCACTTAACTTACTTTTCAATTTTTTTAAAACCTTCTTCTTGACATCTTTCTTTTTAGCTTTTTTTAGCTTTTCTTTAATCTCATCCACTTTTTTTGCGGTTTTCTTGAGCAACTTTTTTTCCAAAAGCTCTTTTTTAACGTCGGCAGGCTTCTCTTTTTTAGGTTTTGCAACCGTGGCTTTTAAAGCTTTCTTTTTAGCTACTTTATCTTTAACGGCCTTCCCGGCTTCCTTTTTCGTGGACCCTTTTTTAGCACCTTTAACCGTGTCTTTTTTCACAGCAACCAACATGTTTTCCGGTTCAACCGCTACAACTTGAGTCTCTGCAATTTTTGCGACCGTAGTTTTTGTCTCTTCTTGCTTATCTTTTGCGTTTGTTCTTCCCGCTGCTTTGGTTGTCAGGCCAATGCTTTTGCCTTTAGTTCTTTTAGTAGGCGCTTTTGCCTTAAGCAACTCGCTTTTCGCCGCTGGTTTTTGAATCGTATCTTTTGGTTTTGCAGTTTCACTTTTGGCTACGGACTTTCTAACGTAAGCTCTGGGTTTCACGCTGGTACTTTCTGATATAGCTTTTTTGACTGACGGTACAGTTTCAACAGTAGTTCTTTTGGTCGCAACCCTTTTAACCGGCGCCTTTGCTTTTTCACTGACATCTTTAGCTGTAGTTTTTGTGGCAACCGCTTTTGCCCTGGTTGTTTTGGTTTTAGCAGGAGTCTTTGCTGCAGGGGTCTTAGCACTTATTACGGCACTTTTGGCTACGGGCTTTTTAACGGGAGACTTGGGTTTTATAGCCGTATCTTCAGAAGCTACTTTTGGTTTTACTGCGGCGTTTTTCCTTACGGTTTTTTTAACCGCAGCTGTTGGTTTAGCAACAGAACTTTTGGTTGCCGTCTTTTTAGCTGGTGCCTTGGTCGCGGTACTTTTGGCAGCTGTTGCTTTAATTGGTGCCCCACGTTTTGCGGGAACTTTTTTTGTGACACGCGTACCCTTTACACCATTCGTATTCTTATCGATAGAATTTTCTTGCTTACCCATTTTAACGATGTTATTTATAGAACTGATTTAAACACCTCAAAGTTAAGGATTAAGTTACATTTATTAACATTTTATTCGATTCTTGATTAATTCGTTTTTAAGATGCGCGATTTTATGGCGAATGCTAAACTTATTTATCCTTATTACTTTAATAGTATTTTTGTTCTTCAGGTTGATTGTAGCTGGGTTTAGATGAAATGATTCATCTATTTACATCTTCCAATATAGTTTCAATGGCTTTATCGCCTATCAATTCTAGTTCGTTCTTCAACTGGGCCACAAACTTGTAGTCATCTTTTGGATAGTTCAAATCAATATGAACAGGAATTCCTTTTGCCTCATAACTGATACCGTTCCTATCTTGATAGACTTCATTTGATAAACCAAACTGCCAACCATTAGGAAGTCTTTTCTCTAAAATGTCTGAAAAGGCACCCTCTGAAGGAGATCCTATCCGAAATACATTTTCATAAGCAAGACTAGCAAGAAGTAAAACTTCTGTCGCACTGGCGGAATAATGACTTTGTAATAAATATAATTTACCCGAATAGGTTTCGTCTTGTGGTGACAACGTAAATGGATAGGCTTCAGAAAAGGAGTCTCCTACCCTGTTCTTTTTTGTGAAAATCGTTTTTTCCGTACCTACTAAATAACTGAGAACCGCAAGACCAACCATGTCTTCACCACCACCATTGAACCGGAGATCAAGGATTATTTTTCCTGTATCTCCCAAATCGTTTAAAACCTTTTTCATTGTTGCATTCATCCCGTCAATATCATCTTTAAAAGTATCAGGGTTTCTCGCTAAATATTTTAAATATAAATCTTGACCATTTTCGGGAATTTTGTTATTAGGAATACCAAAATCAGCTTGGGCCCCCATGCTATTAATCTGAATATAGCCAATACTATCATTTACTTTACCCCAAACGGTTCGTGAAATGTTATGTCTATTGGGGCCTATAATGTATTTTGCAATTATTGCTTCTCGCAATCCTCTAAAATCAGCACGCGGTCTGGTACCCCAATCGCCTATAATCGCAGCTTTTTCCATGATTTTATCAGAAGCCGAAATACTTACGTGCCCGTCGTTACATTCTTTTAACATGGCATCACAAATCGTAAACAATTCGGCTTGGCTGGTTTTGTCAGTAACCCTACTTCCATACTTGTCACGCAATTGGTGCCAATCAATATTACGCTCTTTAAAATAGGCGTATTGCTCGTTAAAGGTGTTCCAAAGTACATCAAAATTATAGATCGGACTTCTGCGCTCTTTTTTAGAGAGTTTCTGAAGACATAATTTAGGAAGCACGGGTATTTTATCAAAAGTGTACTGGGTTACGCCTCGTTTAAAAGTAAGCACGTCATTAAAAACAGACATTCCATTTACAAACATAGCTATAGGGTACACAACACTAGCCGTGCAGGAGATGGACGTAAGATCATATATCTGAACTTCTTTAGAATCGACTTCAAGAACTCTGCCATAGCCTCGAGCCATCCAAATACCTGTAATTTCATCTGCGCTCTTAGCATAGCTAATAGTAGTAGCACCAATAAGAAATAGTAATAGTATACCTAATAATGTACTGAAATTTTTCATGAAATTCGTGTTAATAAGTTAGAGGACAAACAAACAACATTAGATTGCTCAAATCGTCTCAATAGAAGTATTGAGACCTATTTACTATTTGAAATGAACTTTTTTCTATAATCTGATGGGGATAATTGAGTGCTCTTTTTGAAAATACGATTAAAGCTAGCCTTTGATTTAAAGCCACTATCGTAGGCAATTGCTAGAAGGGTGTACGTTTCAGATTCAGGTAGTGCCATTTTTTGCTTTACTTCGGTAATTCTATAACCATTGACATAATCATAAAATGAAGTATTCATGTTTTGGTTCAAAAGAGTAGATAATTTTTTGTCGGGTACACCGAGTAATTCCGCCAATGTGGCCAAGGTTAAATCTTCGTTCAAAAAGGGTTTTTTTTCTCGCATCAACACTTCTAAATCTATAGCCATTTGCTTCATTTCAGAAGCGTCATAAACATACTTTTGAGAAGGTAGTAAATTATCATTGTTAAAAGGTTCCGCACTAACCCCAGCTGCCTGCATTAAAAAGTCTGGAAGTAGTACTTTACTTTGTGTTACCCCATAATACCCCACGTAAGCCATTAGAAATACTATAGGAATTACGGTCATAAATCCTTCATCATTACCAATATCTATAGAGAAAGCTTCAAGAATAGTTGAAATCGCGTCGATTGCTATTATGAGTAGAGCTCCTATTAATAAGTTTCTTACCCATGTTAAATCTTTGTTTTCAAGATTGGAATAATTGAATTTTACCAGCTTTTTAAATTTGATTAATTCCCCAAGGGAATAAACGCAGTAAGCAAAAGAATAAAAAATTGTAAAAAAAAGAAAGTTTTGAACTGACTCGAGGTAGGCGAAGTTAAGGTCTTTGACTACAGACCCTAAAGTATCAGGAATAGAGATTGCAAAAAGATAAATTACAGGGAAGATAAAATGAACGGCATTACTCCTATATGAATTCGGAGTTTTACCAATAACTCCTTTTATATACACTAAAAACAATGGACCAATAAAAACGTCTATACTATCCGCAAAAACCTCGGTCGAATAGAACAATAATCGAATTCGGTGTAAATAGGCATAGTAATTAAGAAAAACCAATAAAATAAAAATGAAAACGCTTGCTAAAACCTTATCATGAATCTCATTTTTCTTTTTTCTTTTTAAAAGGATAAGAATCAAACATGTAAAAAGTATACCTGAAATCAACAAAAAGTCAAGCGTTAACTTCATACTACTATTTCTTCCGTTTGATCAACTCGGCCTCAATATCTTTTAGGGTAAATCCTTTTGCCTGTAACAGTATGAGGTAATGAAAAAGCAGGTCGGCACTCTCGTAAAGAAATTGCTCGTCATTATTGTCCATGGCTTCGATTACGGTTTCCACGGCTTCCTCGCCTACTTTTTGGGCAATTTTATTGATGCCCTTTTCGAATAGTAAAGCCACATAAGATTTGCTGCCATCGGCAGCCGTACGGCGTTGTTCAATAGTGGTTTCCAATTCAGAGAAGAACCCAAAGGTAGCGGTATTTTGCTCGGCCCAACAGGTATCGGTTCCTTTATGGCAGGTAGGCCCTTGGGGGTTTACTGAGATAAGCAATGAATCGCTGTCACAGTCGTTTTTAATAGCGACCAAGTTCAAGAAATTACCGCTCTCCTCTCCTTTGGTCCACAGTCTTTGTTTCGAGCGACTGAAAAAGGTGACCTTGCCCGTTTCTTGGGTTTTCTCAAAGGCCTCTTCATTCATGTACCCCAGCATCAATACGTTTTTGGTGGTCGCATCTTGAATAATGGCAGGTATCAGTCCGTCGTTATTTTTTGTGAAATCTATTTTCATAATGTCCAAATCAATTCATTCGCAATAGGTAAATTGGAAATCCCAACTCCTTTTCTTTATTATAAATTTTCAACCCGAATTTCTGGTATAATTTTACGTGATCCCCCGAGGCAGTATCTACAATCACGGGTAATTGATTGTCACTAAAGTCTTTGAATACCTGCATGATCAATTTCGCAGCGGTGACCGTTCCCTTATAGTCATTTTTTACCGCGAAAATCATGGGTCTGATATAGTTTCCTTTTGGATAATTGCGTTGCACTACTTTTTGCCTTCTCAGTACCTTGCCCATGCGCTCAATACCGATACAGTTTGCTGCCAATCGCAAAGTTGAAAATAACTTGGAGAATGAGAAGTTATCCTGGTGCGAGTAGGTAATCAAAAGGCAACTGGCACGATTATCGGAGAGAAATACCTCACCGGTTCGCATAGCCTTATCAAATAAATACCCCATTAAAACGTACATTCGTTCAAGACGTCGCTTATCTTGTTTTACCACAAGATTAATGGAGTTGTCACCTGTCAGGGGCTCAAATGCCTCTACCAAAATGGCTGTTACTTCTGCCCTGTCTTCTTTTGTCGCACGTATCAATTTTTCACGGATTTATAGGCGGACGGGAATACCGTTTTGTTGTAACTCTTCTTTTAAATCTTTAATCTTTATTTCCTTAAAATGAAAAACACTTGCTGCCAATGCTGCATCTGCTTTTCCAAAGATAAACGTATCGGTAAAATGTTGCAAGGTACCTGCTCCTCCTGATGCAATTATAGGAATATTTAATTCGGTAGACAGTTTTGCCAACGCTTTATTTGCAAATCCGTCTTTGGTACCGTCGTTATCCATGGAAGTGAATAGAATTTCGCCGGCCCCGCGTGCTTCAACTTCTTTAGCCCATTCAAATAAATCTAGT
The DNA here is from genome assembly GCA_050330515.1 of Flavobacteriaceae bacterium. Lineage (GTDB taxonomy): Bacteria > Bacteroidota > Bacteroidia > Flavobacteriales > Flavobacteriaceae > Maribacter_C. Next base: position 13,688 of record JBHJNU010000006.1, read on the forward strand.
TCCGTCGGAACTTTTCCGCCTACCAAATGAACCAACCATTTACCAGAAAGCTGTTTCGCATCAATGGCGACCACAATACATTGGGATCCAAATTTAGCCACCAGATCATTAATCAATTGCGGATTTTTAACGGCCGAAGAATTAATGGAAACCTTGTCTGCACCGTTTTGTAACAAGATATCAACATCTTCCACCGAAGAGATACCACCGCCCACAGTAAAAGGAATATTGACTTTTTCCGCCACCCTGTAGACCAGATCGGCGAGGGTTTTCCGCTTCTGCTCCGTAGCCGAAATATCTAAGAAAACCAACTCATCGGCACCCTCTCGACTGTATATTTCCGCTAGTTCCACCGGATCACCGGCGTCACGTAGATCAACAAAGTTTACACCTTTTACCGTTCTTCCATCCTTAATATCCAAACAGGGAATGATTCTTTTAGCTAACATAATTTTTCAGTATCACGTACACAGCAATCCGTACTTAGACTTTATACTTATTCTTCTTTTGGAGTAAAAAGTACTCCTTACTTAGTAGTTTTTACTCTTTACCATTTTTAACGGTTAAATCCACCCCATGGTAAAACCCTAAATCTTTATCTTTCAACTGTTTCACCCAAAAGGCAATTTGACCCGTATGATAGGAGTAATGCTCGACGGCATGCATAATATTGCCTACACCGGAGAATGAAAAACCTTGAACCGACCTTATTTTGATCAACTGTTCCGCACGCGCATCAAAAATGATGCGTTTGGCGCTGTCTACGGTATCTTCCAACTTTTTGAGCAGTTCCGATTTAGTGAAGCCGCCTTCTGTAGAAAACTCGGTATCGCGCTGCCGACTATCCTCGTTCTCCCCTAAGGATGAAATGATGTATTGCGTAATATTACCACACAAATGCAACAACAGATTGGCGATGCTGTTGAGTGATGCATTCGGTTTTTGCCATAGTTCTTCTTCTGAAATATCGATAAGACTCTTTTTAATCATTCGCGTGTTCTCATCCATTCGATACAGCGAATTCTTGACTAACTCTTCTACCAATCGTGCTTCGTTATCCATTGCTTAAAATATAGGTTTCCAATTGTCTTAGACTAATTCTTTTCTCGTAAATCGCTTTTCCTATGATGGTGCCCTCACAGCCCATTTCAGCGAGTGTGGGCAATTCGTCAAAAGTGGATATGCCCCCAGAAGCGATAAGTCTCACATCTTGAACTTCCTTTATAATGCGTTGATATAGTGCTAAGGAAGGTCCTTCTAACATACCGTCTTTGCTGATATCGGTACAGATCACATATTGAATTCCTTTGGAGCGATAAGACTTGATGAAGGGAATCAAATCTTCCTTGGATTCCTCTTGCCACCCTGAAACTGCTATTTTTTCATCCATAGCGTCGGCTCCTAAAATTATCTTATGGGCGCCATGTTTTTCTATCCAGCCTAAAAAAGTGTCTGGCTCCTTAACCGCAATACTTCCACCCGTAATTTGGGAAGCCCCGCTTTCAAAGGCAATGCGCAAGTCATTATCGGTCTTTAGTCCGCCACCAAAATCAATATGTAGACTGGTCTGATTTGCAATTTGCTCTAACACTTTATGATTTACAATGTGTTTGGACTTGGCGCCGTCCAAATCTACCAAATGCAGATATTCAATACCGTGCGCCTCGAATTCCTTCGCTACTTCCAACGGATGCTCATTGTATATTTTCTTGGTGTCGTAATCTCCTTTGGAGAGCCGAACGCATTTGCCGTCGATGATGTCTATGGCTGGGATGATTCTCATGTTGTATTTAGTAATGAGTATTTAGTACTCTGACTAACGTTTTTTAACTATTTAATTATCAATAAATTTAAATTCAAATTTTCAATCTTAATATTCCTTTACTCACATCTTTCGTTAGCCCCAGAAGTCAATGCTACGGAATACGCAGGATTGAGTACAACGTTTTTATTTTAGGCTTTTTGCATTTTACTTATTTCCGCACATTTTTCTAATAGTGGCTCTATATTTTGTCTTTCAACGAAATTTAATTGGTAGATCAATAATAATTGTGTCTCAAGTTCTAAGGTGGAACCATTGGTAATGCTCAAAAAGGGATTAAATTTCTTCTTAGAATTCCTCCCCCCTCCTTCAGCAATATTTGTTAGAATGGATTCACTACATCTTTTACTATGTGAAATCAAGCCGAATTTTTCATCATCTGGTAGTTTCGTCATCGATACATAAACTTCTCTTACCAATTCCATGGCGCCCTTCCAAATTTTTAAATCGCCGTACTTATTCATACACTATAAGTTTTAAACAACTTCTTAGTAGCCAATATGTTGTACTCAATACGTTGTTTTCAAAACTCTACACTCAATGCGTTGAACTCAATACTTTCTACTCCATACTTCATACTACATGGCAAGAAAATTCAAAAGGATCCTTTCCCCAACATCGCTACTCTTCTCCGGATGAAACTGCGTACCGTAGAAATTATCTTTTTGTAAAGCAGCACTATAATCAATGCCATAGAAACATTCCGCTATAGTTTCACCACACAGTGGCGCGTAAAAACTATGTACCAGATAAATATGTTCTTTCTCCTTGACGCCTTGAAACAAGTGCGATTTTAGATCGGTGATTTGGTTCCAACCTATTTGAGGCACTTTGACCTCCGACCCGAACTTCACCACATCAACATCAAAAATTCCGAGTCCGGCCGTATTGCCTTCCTCAGAGGAATTGCACATGAGCTGCATGCCCAGACAAATGCCCAAAACAGGTTGTTTCAAGGAAGGAATAATTTTGTCCAGACCGGTATCCCGTAATTTTTTCATCGCACTACTCGCCTCGCCTACGCCCGGAAAAATCACTTTATCGGCACTTTGTATTTCTGCAATATCGTGACTCAAAACCGCATCATAACCCAACCGCCCCATAGCGAACTTAATGCTCTGAATATTACCCGCGCCGTAATTTATGATGACTATTTTCATTTGATGAGTATTACGTAGTTCGTATGGAGTACCAAGCAAATTTTAAAAGTCTACCTACTTTGTACTCTTTACCATGTACTATTTTAAAGAACGCCTTTCGTACTGGGCAACACCATTTTTTCCACATCTCGCTTCACCGCCATTTTAATGCTTTTGGCAAATGCCTTAAAAATAGCCTCGATCTTATGATGTTCGTTGGTGCCCTCCGCTTTAATGTTCAAATTGGCCTTGGCGCCGTCGGTGAACGATTTAAAGAAATGATGGAACATTTCCGTTGGCATATCCCCTACTTTTTCGCGTTTAAAATCAGCTTGCCAAACCAACCAGTTGCGGCCTCCGAAATCGATGGCAGCTTGTGCCAGGCAATCATCCATAGGCAGACAAAAACCATAGCGTTCTATTCCCAATTTATTGCCTAATGCTTTGTGAAACACTTCGCCCAGCGCAATAGCGGTATCTTCTATGGTGTGGTGTTCATCTACTTCCAAATCTCCGTCTACCTTAATCTCGAGGTCCATTTGTCCGTGACGTGCCAACTGATCTAACATATGGTCAAAAAATGCCAAGCCGGTTTTGATATCGCTTTTTCCGGTTCCATCAAGGTTTACCTTGATAAAAATATCGGTTTCATTTGTCTTTCTTTGGGTTTCGGCCGTTCTGTCCCTTAGCTTCAAAAACTCATAAATCTGTTCCCAATCATTATTTTCGAGAGCGATGTAAGGGTTCAATTCATCGCGTTTTACCGTAATTTCCTTTGTGCCCAAATTGGTGTTGTCGTTAATGAAAATACCTTTAGAACCTAGGTTTTTAGCCAATTCCATATCGGTCAAACGGTCACCGATGACAAAGGAATTTTCCAGATCATAGGCCTCGGAGAAATATTCGGTCAATAGTCCCGTGCCCGGTTTTCTGGTACTTGCATTTTCATGGGGAAAGGTTCGGTCTAAAAAGACCTTATCAAAAACAACCCCTTCATTTTCAAAAGATCTTATGATGAAATTATGCACGGGCCAGAAGGTGTCTTCCGGAAACGACTCCGTACCCAAACCATCTTGATTGGTAATCATAACCAGTTCGTAGTCCAATTCTTTGGCAATTTTACCCAAAAAGGTAAACGCTTTTGGATAGAAAACCATCTTTTCAAAGGCATCTATCTGCTCATCAACTGTTTCTTTAATAATGGTGCCATCTCGATCTATGAACAATACCCGTTTTTTATTTTCCATGCTAGTTAGATAATGCTTTTAAAGCGCTAATTAATTTTTCGTTCTCATCCGGTGTGCCCACGGTGAACCTCAGCGTGTTCTCGCATAAAGGTTGTGTGGAGCGATTTCGAACCACTATTCCTTTTTCAAGTAATTGGCCGTACCTCAGGTCGGCATTGTCTACTTTGACCAAAATAAAGTTCGCATCGGTTGGATAGATCTTAGAAACAAAGGGAACGGAATTTAAGGTCTCGTTCAATTTTTCTCGTCCGGCGAGAATTTTCGCAACTTCGTCCTGTACCGACTTTTGGTCCAAAACGCGTTGCACGGCCCTTTCCTGGGTCAGCTCATTTACGTTATAGGGTGGCTTAATTTTGTTCAATACCGAAATGATCTCTGCTGATGCGATACAGATACCCAGCCGAATACCGGCCATTCCGTAGGCTTTGGACAAGGTCTGTGTTACGATGAGATTCGGATATTCGGCCAGTTTTGAAGCCCAACTACCTACCGATGAGAAATCGATGTAAGCCTCATCAATAACTACAAGTCCGGGAAAACCAATGAGCAACTCTTGTACGGTTTTTGGCGAAAAACTATTTCCCGAAGGGTTATTGGGCGAACAAATGAAAAGCAGTTTTGAATGGGTATCCATTTGCTTCATTATTTCAGGAACATTGGGTTCAAAATCATCGGTCAATAAAACTTCCCTATTTTCAACCCTATTGATTCCCGACAAAACCTTGTACATACCATAGGTTGGCGGCAAGGTAATGATATTGTCTTCCCTAGGTTCACAAAAGGCCCTGAACAAAAGATCCAGCACTTCATCACTACCATTGCCCAAAAGGATGTTTTCTTGCTTCAACCCTTTCTGCTGCGCCAAAATAGCCTTTAGGCTGCGTTGCTGTGGGTCAGGATAACGATTGACCCCATTGTCAAACGGATTCTCATTGGCATCTAAAAAGACCATGGTGGAACCATCTGAGACGTATTCGTCACGTGCCGAGGAATACGGATTCAGGCCCTTTACGTTCTCACGGACTAAATTTTCTATACTAAAGCTCATTTTAAACTGTTCAAACGAAGTGTAACTGCATTTTTGTGCGCCTGTAATCCTTCAGCCTCCGCCATCAACTCCACAGCGGAACCAATATTTTGAATGCCTTCTGGCGTAATTTTTTGAAAGGTCATGCTCTTCATAAAACTATCAAGATTGACACCGCTATATTGCTTGGCATAGCCGTTGGTAGGCAGCGTGTGATTGGTACCCGATGCATAGTCACCAGCGCTTTCCGGGGTATAATTTCCAATAAAAACCGAGCCCGCATTTTGGGTGTTGTGAATGTAAAGTTCTTCATTGGCCACGCAGATAATGTAGTGTTCCGGGCCATATTCATTGATCAAATCAATGGCCAATAGGTCATCTTCTACAAAAATCAACTTGCTGTTGGCAATGGCCTTTCGCGCAATTTCCTTTCTTGGCAGCTCTTCCAGTTGGCTATCCACTTCTTTTTCTACGGCACCGATCATCTCTTTTGAAGTGGAGACCAAAATCACTTGACTATCTACCCCGTGTTCCGCCTGACTCAATAGGTCTGACGCAACAAAAGCGGCATTGGCGCTGTTATCCGCTACTACTAAAAGTTCTGATGGACCAGCCGGCATATCTATGGCCACCCCGTGTTTCGTTGCAATTTGCTTGGCAACCGTTACATACTGGTTTCCTGGCCCAAAAATCTTATAGACCTTAGGAATACTTTCCGTACCAAAAGTCATCGCCGCAATGGCCTGAATACCGCCAACTTTGAAAATTTTGGTTACCCCACATAAATTTGCCGTATACAGCATAGCAGGATTTAATTTTCCGTCGTTATCTGGAGGGGAGCAAAGTATAATTTCTGAACAACCCGCAATGGTAGCAGGAACGGCCAACATAAGGATGGTAGAGAACAAGGGTGCCGTTCCACCAGGAATGTAGAGACCTACTTTTTGTATGGGACGCTTTTTTTGCCAGCAGAAAACACCTTTGGAGGTTTCCACTTCAACACGTCCGGTTTTTTGAGCTTCATGAAATGTTTCAATATTTGATTTGGCCAATTGGATAGCCTTCTTGAGTTCTGGTGAAACTAAGGCTTTGGCTCCTTCAATTTCTGCATCGGATACCAACAGCGCATTCAAGTTCACCTTATCAAATTGTGCTGTATATTTCTTCAAGATGATATCCCCATCTTCCGCCACTTCCTTGAAAATGTTGTTCACCAAGCCCTCAATATCGGCGACGGTCTGGGTCGGACGTTTTAGAAGGTCGCCCCAGGTATTTCTAGCAGGATTGTTTATTTTGTTCATAATAGCTTCTAAAACTTTTTAATAAGGCGAAAGCCCTTAGATTCGTAACCTAAGCGTTCGCAGAAAGCATTCGCTCTATCGTTCGCTTTATAACAATTTACTTCCGATCCAATGCACCCGATTTCTTTTGCATAGGCGAACAACCAATCCATCATAAGCTGTCCCACTCCCCTGCTGCGATATTCCTTTTTGACAAAAACATTATCTGGTTCTACATGCTTGCCAACATATAGTTTATTCAAGATCCATAGCCCACAGATACCCACCAAATCATTGGCATCATAGGCGCCAATACATTGATAGCCCCCCGTATTCAACATAGCTTGCAAACGTTCTTTTAAGATAACCATGGGAATTTTACCCCCATTAAGTTCAAATACCAAAGGAATAATTGTTTCCATTTGTTCCTCTGCAATCAACTGTATTTTGAAATTCGTGTACATGATGATACTACAAAACCATTTTTTCTATCTCACAGACCAGAATACCTTCTGCGCCTGCCTGCTTCAAATTATCGATTACATCCCAGAATTTGTCTTTATTGATTACCGTATGCACCGAACTCCAGCCCTCTTCGGCCAAGGGCAATACGGTTGGACTGCGCATGCCGGGCAATAAGGCGATTATAGCGTTCAGTTTGTGGTTCGGGGCATTCAAAAGTACATATTTTGACTGCCTGGCTTGTAAAACCGACTGTATCCTGAACTGCAGTTTTTTCAATATTTCCATTCGTTCTTCGGAGATATTAGGGGAAACCGCCAACACCGCCTCACTTTTCAACATTACTTCCACTTCCTTCAGATTGTTCTTGAAAAGTGTACTTCCACTGGAAACGATATCACAGATGGCATCTGCTAGGCCAATATTCGGGGCAATTTCTACAGAGCCCGAAATGATATGTAAATCGGCCGAAACGCCTTTTTCCTTCAAATAATTTCGTACGGTGTTCGGATAGGACGTGGCGATACGTTTGCCCTCAAAATCTTTTACCGAATGATACTTCACCGATTTTGGTACGGCCAATGAAACCTTACATTTAGAAAAACCAAGCTTTTCCGCTATGCTAATATCTTCTCCTTTTTCAATCAGTACATTTTCGCCAATAATGGCAATGTCTACAACTCCGTCTCTTAAATATTGTGGAATATCGCCGTTCCTTAGATAAAATACCTCCATGGGAAAGTTATTTGACGACGCTTTCAATTGATCCTTTCCGTTATCAATTGAAATTCCACAGTCCTTTAAAATTTCAATGGACTCTTCGTTCAACCTACCTGCTTTTTGAATTGCAATTCTAATTTTCGTCATACTTTTTTAGTTATGTCTGGCAATCTAAAATGGGCTAAATGAAAAACCCGCTTGATTGCTCAAACGGGTCTTTAAATATGTTGTACTACTACAATACATTCCTACCTCGCCTGAGCGTACGTATGGAAATGATGATGGGTAGTTCTGTTTTTCATGTTGACGTAAAAGTAAAAGGTATTTTCGAGTTTACAAAAGAAAAGTTCAAAATCAAACAAAAAGATTCGACTTCACTTTAGCTGGCACAATTTAGTTGTTTCCTAAAATTAAAGGTAAGCCTTCTTTTCCCCCGCCTACGATGACTATCTTAGAATTCGGCGATTCCGCTAATTTCAAGGTTGCGTCAATACCCTTATCCTTCAAAATCTGATCATTTAAGGAGGCACTTAAAATTCGGTTCGCATCTGCCTTACCTTGTGCCTCAATGGTTACCTTTTCGGCTTCTTTTTTAGCGGTCACCAAACGGAACTCGTATTCTAAAGATTCTTGCTCTTGCTTTAACTTACGTTCGATCGCGTCTTTAATGGTTGGCGGCAAGGTCACGTCACGCACCAAAATTTCATTTAATTGAATATATTGTCCCTCTACAATTTTCTGGGTTTCGTCAAAAATCTCTTGCTGGATTGCATCCCTTTTACTAGAATATAACTGCTCTGGGGTATAACGGCCGACTACTGAACGTGCCGCAGACCTAATCGTAGGTAAAAGAACCCTTTGAACATAGGCCTCACCTTTCTCTTGATGCAGCTTTCCTAAATCATTACGCATAGGTTCAAACCATGCAGATGCTTCTAATTTTATGTCCAACCCATTACTTGAGAGTACATTCATTTTTTCCAGCACCTCTTGTTGGCGTACTTCGTAAATATACACTTTGTTCCAAGGTGCAACAATATGAAAACCCTCGCCCATAGGTGGTTGATCTGTTACAACCCCCCCACTAAAAGTTTTATAAAGTACACCCGCAGAGCCCGATCCAATGGTAACTGCTGATTTTGAGATAAGAATAACCAATGCGATTAAGATGAAAATCGCCGGTAAGGCAATTTTTGGTAATTTGTCCATAGTGTTCTGAATTTAGATTAGTCCGTTATATTTTCTTATGAACCACTCTAATGAGAGTGCCCCTATTATCAGCGCCATAAGCATTCTGAAATCAATCAAAGGTACGATATTTTTAACACCTTTCTGGGTAGGTAAGAAACGCTGTGAGGTATTTAGTTGGAGTAATAGAGAATCGATTTGAGACGGAAAAAAAAGCTGTCCGTTGCTAGCAGTGGCAAGTTGTTGTAATTTTTTATAGTCGGTTGACAGCAACTGTTGTTCAATATTGAAATCTAAAATGGTGAAATTTCCTGATTTTGAAAGGTTTTGATCTTTGACGGTAATTGTAAAAGCATAATCTCCCGCGGGTAGCCCAATTAAATCTACCTCATAAAAACTTCCCTTAAGCAGCATGGGTACTTCTTTTGAAACACCTTGATCTTTGTTCGTTGCCTTTAAGAAAATGGAGGCATTGGTATCGAAAACAAAGGCTTCGTCAAAATACGTTGCCGTAATCTTGGCATCACTGCTGCCATCATAAATACGGTCGTACTCGATATTCAGCCGGTTCTTCGACTTGTTGGTAGCGAGATACAAAACCAACTTGCCTATAAAGCTATCGAAGTTATCGAAATTTTGATCGTTCCTATAACTTTGCATGCGCCATTTCCAAATGTTCTCCCCTAATAGCACTGCTTGTTTAATGCCTTGTTCATCGCTGACGAACATTAGCGGGTTGCCTAGTTTAGCCCCTCTAATCATCATGGTCATCAATACTTCACTATCTGCACCAAGCAAGGTATTGCCCGCATCACTTTCTAAAGGTGGAAAGTCATCCAAGGAAAAACCGGTAATGTCAAATTTAGAAAATGAGAGGTTCAGCAGTGGGGAAATTTCCTGGTTCGGATATCCTTCTTCTACTTGCAACTGGTTTTGTGTTCGGTTCAAAAAAGCCCAATCCGTTTTATTTCCTCCGATAATGAAGTTACTAGCTTTTTTTTGTTGGGTGTAATCGATTATAGCATTAAAGGCTGAAGTAGGCTGGTAAAGGACAAAGACATCGATATCCTCAAGGTCCTTAGGTTTTGAATTCGATTTCATCAATATAACGGATCGCTGCTCATTACTTTCGATTGCCTTGGTCAATACCCCTATATCAGGATGTAGAATGTCGGATATGATAGCGATATTGGTCTTTTCATCTATCACTTCTACCGCAACACTTTTTGTGTTGTTGACCACATTACGCTCATTTTCAAGCGGCTGCAAACTCACTACAACCGATTTAACCCCAATTGTGGTCGCGTCGACCAAGGTATTCACTAGTCTGGTATTATCCGTTTTGGATAGTTTGATTGTCTCACGATATACACTTTGCCCATTTACGGTGATACTTAAAGCTGTGGAAATAGTAGTGCTGCCTTGATATGAAATAAAGGCTTCAATGGGGAACTTATTTTTAAGGAAGGCATACTTGTTGACGTTTATCTGGTCGACCCTCAAATCTTCATAGCGCGTGGTATCGCCAATAACAACCGGAAAAACCGGAAACTTTAACGCACTGCCTTGAAAGGCGTAATCTGCGCCAAAGGTCTGACTTCCATCAGTGAGCAGCACAACGGCCGTGTTCGTAGTGGAATAAATATCCTTTATAGAAGCGAGTGCATTGGCGATATTGGTATTCTTTTCCCCGAAAGAAAGGCTGTCACCTTCCTTCAAAGATACTGCGAACTGGTAGTGTTGAATATCGAATTTTTCTGCAAGTGCGTCATTATCGTCGATTTTGGCCAACATGGAAACTACCTGATTCCGAGCTTCCGCAATGGAGGCCGAATTATCGGTCAACACCACTAATTTTGTTTTTTCTATGGTATACTCGTTCTTAGAAAACTCAGGATTGATCAGCAACAAAAAGAGTGAGAACAAGCCTATAAAACGAAGAAAGGAAAGCAAAACTGGCAGTCTTCCCCTCCTTTTCGACCTGTAAAAGTATTGAAACAAAACCATCCCCAAAGCTACCATAGCGGCTAGAACAATGAGGAGGACTGTTGTTATTTCCATGTATAAATTGCCGTTTCTAGCTTAAAATTTGATCGTAAAGGTCATTTGGCTTTACGAATGGTTAGACAAGACCGCTTTTTTAGGTAAGCATACCCCCATCGACGTTCAAGACCTGCCCCGTAACATAGGCGGAAAGATCAGATGCCAAGAACAAACATGCGTTGGCAACATCTGTTGCGGTACCGCCTCGCTTTAAGGGAATTCCGTCGCGCCAACTTTGAACCACTTTTTCATCTAGCTTATCGGTCATTTCGGTTTCTATAAAACCCGGTGCTATGGCATTACAGCGTATATTTCGTGAGCCCAGCTCCAGCGCTACTGATTTCGTAAAACCGATCATACCCGCTTTAGAGGCCGCGTAATTGGTTTGACCCGCATTGCCCTTTACACCAACTACACTACTCATATTGATGATCGACCCACTGCGTTGCTTCAATAAGGTTCGCTGTACGGCCTTGGTCATATTGAAAACCGACTTTAAATTGGTTTCGATTACGGTGTCGAAATCTTCTTCGGCCATACGCATCAGTAGATTGTCTTTGGTAATGCCAGCATTATTGATCAGTACATCAATACCACCGAAATCTTCAAGAATCTGGGTTATCAAAGTTTCGGCTTCACTATAACTGGCCGCATTACTTTTATAGGCCTTTGCCTTTACCCCTTTATCCAATAGTTCTTTTTCAAGTTGCAGGGCCGGAGCTTCACTAGAACTGTAGGTGAAGGCGACATTGGCGCCATGTGCTGCGAATGTTTCGGCGATTCCTTTACCAATACCTCGACTGGCACCTGTAATGATTACATTTTTTCCTTCTAATAATTTCATTTAGGTCTTCATAAAAAAGTTGTTGATCAAAGATAACCGATGTTTTTTCTTGAACGAAAAAAATCCTGAATATTCCGAACTTTCCGAATATTCAGGATTGTCATTAATAGTTTCTTATCTAAGATTTTATTGGCGCGGGTTTTTCATAATTAAAGATATAGTCTACGTCTAGCTCCTTTACCTTGCCAAATTTTTCCAAGGCCTTGATATCAACATCTTTCTTGTTGCCTATGACCATTAAATCATAATTTGAGCCCTTAATGTTCTCATTGAAGAAGTTTCTCAAGTCTTCAATGGTCATTTTTTCAATGGCCTCGTACATCTGTTTTTTATTGTTTTCGGTCAGGCCCCTATCCTTAAGACGTTCGTAGGTCCAAAAAATATTGGTCTTATTGGTTCGCTCGGCGGCCATTTGTTTCAAAGTGGATTCTTTGGCGGCCTTAAAATTTTCCTCGGCTTCGGGCATATCGTTCATCAGTTCTAACATGGCTTCCATGGCCTGGTCCATTTTGTTGGCCTGGGTACCTACGTAGGCATACACATAATCAGGGTCATTGGCCTTGGAAGCTCCAGAATAAGCTGAAAAAGCGGAGTAAGCAAGTGATTTTGATTCGCGTATTTCCTGAAAAACTATCGATGATAGACCGCTACCGAAGTAGGTGTTGAACAAAGATGAAACTGCCATTTTCTCAGGATCAAAGGCATCGCCCTTCGCCATGAACAACATTTCAGACTGCACCATATCATAATCGACAAAATACACATTGCTACCCATATCTTTAGGTTCGTATTTTTTGGCCTCCGGATAGGGAAGAAACTGTGCTGGTATCGTATGCTTAGCCTCAATGGCCGCAATGCCATCATTGGCGTCTTTGCCGTAATAGAAGAAACGATGCTTATAGTTTCTAAGATTCTTCACGATATCAACCAATTCTTGTGGGTTTACCATTTTCAGTTCTTCGATGGTATAAATATTACGGAGGCGTGAGTCATCGCCAAATTTGCCGTATTCCCATAGTCCATCCCACATAATGGCTCCTTTATTCGCCTTTGTTTCTTCCCGGCCCTTGGCGATCTTAAGTACATATTTATCATAGGCCTCTTGATCAGCTTTTGCATTTTTCCACAAATCTTCCAAAAGACCAAGACCCTCATCGATATTTTCTCGGAGCCCCGACAAATAAATGCCCGATTTATCATCTTGTGAATAGACCCCATAATTAACCCCCAGCTTGTAAAATTCCTTTTTAACCTCTTCTGCCGACTTCGTATCCGTACCCAGGTATTCGAAAAAACCAATTGCCAGATCCAATTTTTTATCATGGTCTTTACCCATATCAAAGAAAACATAGAGTTGTGAAAGGTCGTTCAGAGGATTGGCAACATATGCATATTCTAAACCGTTAGGAAGTGTGCTTGTTTTTATAGCAGAAGCGTAATCAATAAATTTAGGCTCGATGGCAGGGGCTTCCATGGCGTCAAAACGGGTCAGAAAATCAGATTTTTTTCCCCTATTCAGTTCTATCGGCGTAATCCCCGGATTTTCAACCTTGACCTGATTGTCATCTTTACCCTGTCTTTTGTAAACAACCGCATAGTTATCGCCATAAAATTTATTGGCGAAATCTACCAGTTCTTGCTTTGTGATCTTCTTCATGGCATCGATACGCTTTACCTTGTCTTCCCAAGTCTGAAAGTTCACAAAGGTTTTAACGTAGGCGTAGGCTACCGAAGAAGCATTTTCAAATTGTCTTATTTGATTTAATTTCAGATCATTGGTAACGGCATCTATCATCCAATCATCAAATTCACCCTTTTTAATTAATTCTACCTGGTCTAAAAGTAATTTTTCAACCTCTTCAAGGGTTTGCCCTGATTTAGGGGAGCCGTACATTGTATGTGAACCATAGTCGTTATTAAAGCTGGTATACGACCCAGCATTTTGCACCATTTGTTTTTGATTCAAATTTAAATCGATAAGACCTGCGGTACTGTTCGCCAATATCATATCAACAAGGTCTACATACATTGACTCGGCCGAACCAACCCCATCTGTTCGGTATGCCAATTGCATTGTTTCTGTTTCAGGCCCGAAAACTTCCTTTTTAACGGGGCTTGTCATCGGTGATTCTTCAGGTTGCTTGGGATAGGTTACCTCCTTCGAAGCGAACCCGCCAAAAGCATCATTTACCTTTTTTATGGTTTCATCAAACTCTAGGTCACCTACTAGAATAATGGCCATATTATTAGGCACATAGTAGGTGTTGAAATAGTTATGGATGGCCACCATTGAAGGGTTTTTCAAATGCTCGGAAATACCAATGGTGGTTTGCTGACCGTAAGGATGTGTCGGAAAAAGTGCTTCATTTAAGGCTGTATATACTTTGCGCCCGTCTGAATCTTGCCCCATGTTGAATTCTTCATAGACTGCCTCCAACTCCGTATGGAACAACCGCAATACCAGTTGACTGAAGCGTTCTGACTCTAAATGGAGCCATTTATCAAGCTCATTAGACGGTATTTTATTGATATATACCGTTTCTTCATGTGAGGTCCACGCATTGGTACCTTCCGCACCCAAGGAGGAAACCATCTTATCATACTCGTTCGCTATGGAAATCTTGGACGCCTCTAAAGAAAGGCTGTCGATAGATCTGTAGATTGCCCTTTTCTTTTCAGGATCATTTTCCGCTTTGTGTTTTTCGTACAAATCTGAAATCATGGCTAGTTTTACTTTTTCCTCTTCCCAATTTTGCGTCCCGATTTCATCTGTACCCTTGAACACCATATGTTCTAGGTAGTGCGCCAAACCTGTATTATCGCTAGGATCATAAACGGACCCGGCCCTCACGGGAATAAAAGTCTGGATTTTGGGTTCATCGGTATTTTGGCTTAAATAAACCTTCAAGCCGTTCTTCAAGTTATAAAGTCGAAGTCCGGTGGGGTCATTTGATACGGTTTCATAGGTGAAACCATTCGCATCGGTCGCTGTTGTGGTTATAAAATTTTCTGAGGTCTGCTGTTGCTTGCACGCGGCAAGAACAAAAAGGGTTAGTGCAAAAAGTACAATTTTTTTCATATGAATGTTTTTTATGAATGCAGCGATGTTTTCCTAGTGTGCTTTTTCAGATTTCAAGTAGTTAAAATCGCACAAAAAAAATCCATCGGACTAAAATAGAGCAGATGGATTAGAATAATGAATATATTTTGTAAACTTTAACAGGTATCGGGGGTTTATCCCATAACCTCCTTCACTTTTTTACCTATTTCCGCAGGGGAATCTACAACATGAATTCCGTGCTCGCGCATGATTTTCTTTTTTGCTTGGGCGGTATCATCACTGCCTCCCACAATAGCTCCTGCATGTCCCATGGTACGGCCAGCGGGGGCAGTTTCTCCTGCGATAAAGCCGATTATAGGCTTTTTACTTCCACTTGCCTTGTACCATTTGGCTGCATCTGCTTCCAATTGTCCGCCGATTTCTCCGATCATAACCACACATTCGGTTTCGGGATCATTGATTAATAATTCAACGGCCTCTTTTGTGGTTGTACCTATAATAGGATCTCCACCTATACCGATAGCTGTGGTTATACCTAAGCCCTGTCTTACAACCTGATCGGCGGCTTCATAGGTTAGGGTGCCCGATTTGGAAACAATGCCAACCGTACCTTTTTTAAAGACAAAACCCGGCATGATGCCTACTTTTGCCTCACCCGGTGTGATGACCCCCGGACAATTGGGGCCAATTAAGCGACAGTCCATGTTCTTGATATAGTTGGCCGTCATTACCATATCGGCAACAGGTATACCTTCGGTAATGGTAATAATTACTTTGATTCCTGCATTTGCGGCCTCCATAATCGCATCGGCGGCAAATGCCGGGGGAACGAAAATAATAGTAGTATCGGCACCTACTTTTTCAACTGCTTCTGCAACAGTATTGAAAACAGGTCTTCCCAAATGCTCTTGACCTCCCTTGCCCGGTGTTACCCCTCCAACGACATTGGTACCATATTCTATCATCTGTTCGGCGTGAAAGGTACCCTCACTACCTGTAAAACCTTGTACTATTATTTTGGAATCCTTATTTACTAAAACACTCATTTTCTATCTGATTTATTTAAAGCTGAACAAAAATATAGGTTTGCGAATTAAATCTGAAGTAATCTTCCGCTTATTATTCCTTTAATTTTTCTGAAATAAAAGGAATCTTTTTAATATTGGCAAGCTGCTTCAGCTTTTCCCGTGCATCCTCGGCTGGAGTTCCAAAATAACTTTTACCACCGATAACCGATTTTGATACCCCGGATTGGGCAAGGATAACAGCTTTCTTTCCAATTGTTACGGCACTGGTTATACCTACTTGACCCCAAAGTGTTACCTCGTCTTCGATAATAACACAACCAGCGATACCTACCTGAGCGGCGATAAGACACTTTTCACCAATAACCGTGTCGTGTCCTACCTGCACTTGATTATCTAGTTTAGTGCCTTTTTTTATGGTCGTATCACCTGTTACTCCTTTATCAATGGTGCACAAAGCCCCTATTTCAACATCATCGTGCACTACTACACGCCCCCCTGACTTGAGCTTATCGAACCCTTCAGTCCTTTTTTTGTAATAAAAGGCATCTGCCCCGATTACGGTGCCAGCATGTACTATCACATTATTACCGATTACACAATTGTCATAGATGGCCACGTTGGAATGGATCAAACAATTCTCGCCGATAGAAACATTGTTTCCAATAAAAGTATTAGGTTGAATTACAGTGTTTTGGCCAACTTTAGCGGATGTTGAAATTGAACTTGTGGACCTTTCAAACGGTTTAAAAAATGCAGTCAATTTATTGAAGTCACGAAAAGGATCGTCTGAAATTAGTAGGGCTTTTCCGGGCGGACAATCCACCACTTTATTAATCAACACTACGCTGGCCCTGCTTAGCAATGCTTTATCGTAATACTTCGGATGATCCACGAATACGATTTCGCCTTCCTGCACAACGTGTATTTCGTTCATACCTAGAATGGGGAAGTCATCGTTACCAATGTACTCGCAATCTATTATCGTTGCGATCTGCTTTAGAGTGTGTTGTGAAGGGAATATCACTTGCTATAGGATATCGGATTATTGCAATTCATTGTTCAAATGGTATTCGTTATTCGGGCTATTTAACCCGTTCCATGTAGATACCCTTCTCCGTGTCAATTTTAATCTTGTCGCCCTCATTGATAAAGAGGGGTACGTTGACTTCGGCCCCTGTTTCGACCTTGGCGGGTTTGGTTGCGTTGGTGGCGGTATTGCCCTTCACTCCGGGTTCGGTATAACTAACTACTAAAATTACACTAGCGGGCATATCGACCGAAAGTGGCATTTGATCTTCGGCATTGAACAATATGGTGACCACTTCGCCCTCTTTTAAAAGCTGGGGCGCATCTAAAGCACCTTCGAGAAGTGAAATTTGGTTGTAATCATCGGTGTTCATGAAATGATAGTTCTCGCCTTCTGCATACAAAAATTGATACGATCTGGTCTCAACACGAACATCTTCAATTTTATGACCGGCAGAGAATGTATTGTCCAATACTTTGCCGTTGGTAACGCTTCTCAGTTTGGTGCGCACGAATGCGGGACCCTTGCCCGGCTTTACATGTAAAAACTCGATAATCTTATAAATATCGTTATTGTAACGAATACACAATCCCTTTCTAATGTCTGATGTTGATGCCATAACTTTGATTTCTGATTTTTTAGGCCGAACGTAAATACTTCTTTCACATAAGCCTGAATATTCTTGTTTTAATTGATACTTGTAGTTTTTGCAATGAACTATGTCGTGCTGAAATAACCCTTCATAATTCCCCGCTGGGAATCACGGATGAATTGAAGAATTTCATCCCTTTCAGGGGTGGCTTCCATTTCGGCCTCTATAATCTGTACGGCCTGAGAATTGTTATAGTTTTTCTGATATAGAATTCTGTAAATATTCTGAATTTCACGGATTTTATCGGAAGTGAAACCCCTTCTGCGTAATCCTACGGAATTAATACAAACATATGAAAGGGGTTCACGGGCGGCCTTTACGTAAGGAGGTACATCTTTTCTGACCAAAGAACCGCCTGTAACAAACGCATGCTGGCCGATCGATACAAATTGATGCACAGCGACCAACCCGGCAAGAATAACATTGTCACCAATGGATACATGACCCGCTAAAGTGGAATTATTTGAAAAAATACAATTATCACCTACAAAACAATCGTGGGCAATGTGGCAATAGGCCATAATCAAACAATTCTTTCCAATAACCGTTTTATTTCTATCTGAAGTACCCTTGTGTATTGTCGCGCACTCTCTAACAGTGGTTCCGTTACCAATGATTACGGTAGTTTCCTCACCTTGGTATTTTAGATCCTGAGGAGGGGCCGATATGACCGCACCGGGAAAAATATTGCAGTTTTTACCTATTCTAGCGCCTTCCATTATGGTCACATTCGAACCGATCCAGGTACCATCGCCAATAGTGACATTGTTATGTATTGTGGTAAATGGCTCTACCACAACATTTTTCGCGATTTTGGCGCCAGGATGTATGTAGGCTAACGGTTGGTTCATATTAAGTTCCCTTTACTTTAATTATTTGCGCCATTATTTCCGCTTCGGAAACCAGTCTTCCATTTGCATATGCTTTGGCATGCATCTGGCAAATTCCTCTGCGAATTGGAGACATCAAATCTAATTTAAAAATCAACGTATCGCCAGGAACTACTTGTTGTTTGTACCGAACATTGTCGATTTTTAAAAGGTAGGTCAGGTAGTTTTCGGGATCGGGCACCGTGTTCAAAACCAAAATACCACCGGTTTGGGCCATGGCTTCAAGTTGTAATACCCCAGGCATTACGGGAGCACCAGGAAAGTGACCCACAAAATACGGTTCGTTCATGGTTACGTTCTTAAGCCCGATAACATGGGTATCCGATAGCTCAAGAATCTTATCAACCAACAAAAAGGGAGGTCTATGCGGTAGCTGCCCCATAATTTGAGTAATATCCATCAAAGGGGGTTTATTCAAATCAATGTTGGGTACATCGTTCCTTTTCTCCAATTTAATGATCTTCGAAAGTTTCTTTGCAAACTGGGTGTTCACATAATGGCCGGGTTTGTTGGCAATGACCTTACCTCTGATTCGTGTGCCTGCAAGTGCCAAATCACCTATGACATCCAATAACTTATGACGCGCGGCCTCGTTGGGTTGATGAAGGGTCAGGTTATCCAAAATTCCGTTAGGTTTCACTGAAAGCTTCTTTTTGTCGAAGGCCTTCTCGAGCTTTTTCATGGTTTCTAAGGATATTTCCTTATCCACGTAAACAATTGCATTATTCAGGTCACCACCTTTAATAAGGCCATGTTCCAAAAGTGTTTCCAGTTCGTGCAGGAAGCTAAATGTTCTCGCATCTGCGATTTCGGTCTTGAATTCGCTTAGATCCTCTAAAGTGGCGTTCTGTGTGCCAAGAACCTTGGTGCCAAAATCGACCATGGTGGTCACCTGATATTTATCTGACGGAATAATGGTTATCTCACTGCCCGTTGTCTCGTCTTTATATGAAATCACATCCTTTACCACATATTCAACCCGATCGGCCTGCTGCTCCCGTGCACCTACGATTTCCAATGCCTCTACAAAATATTTTGAAGAACCATCCATTATCGGCGGCTCGGGGGCATTAAGTTCAATTAGTACATTATCGATTTCCATACCCACCAATGCGGCGAGAACGTGTTCCGAGGTTTGGATCTTTACGCCATTCTTCTCCAAATTGGTTCCTCTTTGCGTGTTGACCACGTAACTTGCATCGGCCTCGATGATCGGTTGACCTTCTAGATCCACCCGTTTGAAGGCATAGCCATGGTTTTCTGCAGCGGGTACGAACTTCATGGTCACATCTTGCCCGGTATGAAGTCCTACCCCTTTCAAAATGATTTCCTTTGCGATCGTCCTTTGTTTCTTATTCGTTGTTGTCAATTTTAAACTATTTATCTAGTTTGTTAATTTGATTTACAATTTTGGGTAAATTCTTGAAGTGTACGTATGATTTGTTAAAATCGGCATAGGGTAACGCCGGGGAACCCTGCAGTACCTCACCATCCTTAACGTTTCTTCCGATACCGGATTGGGCCTGAATACGAACATCATCGCCAATGGTTATATGGCCTACTATGCCTACCTGACCACCAATGCGGCAGCGCTTTCCGATTTTCGCGGACCCTGCGACACCAGACTGTGCCGCAATAACCGTATGTTCACCTATTTCAACGTTATGCGCAATTTGTATCTGATTGTCAAGCTTTACACCTTTTCTTAGTATGGTAGACCCAAGGGTAGCACGGTCTATGGTCGTACCTGCCCCAACCTCGACATCATCTTCTAGGATCACATTACCAGTTTGGGGAATTTTATTGAAAATACCATCTTTGGTCGGTGCGAACCCGAAACCGTCGGAACCAACTACAGCACCACTATGAATGACACAGTTGTTGCCGATTATAGTGCCTGTATGTACTTTGGCCCCTGAAAATAGGGTTACATTATCACCTATTGTTACGTTATCTCCAATAAAAACCTGTGGGTAGATCTTTACCCCATTGCCCAAAACAACGTTGTTGCCCACATAGGAAAAAGCCCCGAGGAACAAATCTTGGCCATATGTAGCGGATTCAGCCAAATAACTAGGTATTTCTATACCGGTTTTCGCATTTTTCACCTGATCATAATACTCTAAGAGCTTAGAGAACGACTCGTAGGCATCTTCGACCTTTATGAGCGTTGTAATCAGTGCTTGTTCAGGAATAAAATCTCTATTTACCAAGGTCACCGAGGCCTTTGTGGTATAAATGAAAGGCGTATATTTTGGGTTTGCCAGAAAGGTCAACGACCCAATTTCACCCTCTTCGATCTTGGCTAGTTTATGAACGGCGATTTCTGGGTTTCCTTCAACTTCACCCTCTAAAATGCCCGCAATCTGACCTGCTGTAAAAATCATGAAAACAAAAGTAAGAAAAATAGTTAAGCGGAATCTTTAGGAAAACAGATATAATATTTAGTGACCGTCAATGAAAGTGCCTTAAGATTGAGATGGTCAGAAGCTTTAACAACATCGGTGATTTTTCCGTTCTTTCGCAGTATGTTAATATTCTGTCTTGCAGTATCATAGGCCCTATTCTCTATTTTTCCCGTAAAGACAAAATAGCCGCACTCCTCTTCAGATAACTGGTACATGGTCTTGATGGTTTCTATTCTTTTTTGTAATTGAGCTATCTCTACGGGCTTATTTTTTAGTTTAATTTTCAAAAGCGTTCGATGAATGACCATTTGACATAGGCGTGACAGCACAAAATCTTCATGTTCTTGCCATTGTTTGATAGCACTCAGCACATCTACATCATCGAGTTTTGCAAATTTGTTCAGCACGCTAAGGTCAAAATTATGCATACTTATCTTGTTTTGGACAAAAAACAAGAGCACTTCGCTACATTCTAAATGTACCCCTGATCCTAGCAGCGATTTGGCTCGCTGTAAAATGCGGATAAGTAGTTGTTCGGCAACAATACCCGTTTTATGCAGGTAAACCTGCCAGTACATAAAACGTCTTGCCATTAGGAATTTTTCAACGGAGTATATTCCTTTTTCCTCTACAACCAATTCACCATCGACCACGTTAAGCATTGATAGTAGGCGCTCAGAGTTCACATTGCCCTCTGCTACGCCCGTATAAAAACTATCTCTTTTCAAATAGTCCATTCGATCCATATCCAATTGGCTTGACACCAATTGGTTCATAAATTTCTTGGCATAGTTTCCTTTGAAGATTTCTATGGCCAGCGTTAAACTTCCGTTAAACCGTATATTGAGTTCCTCCATGAACAGTAACGAAATGGCTTCATGATGTACGCCTTCAACGATACTATTTTCCATGGCATGAGAGAAAGGGCCATGACCTATATCATGTAACAAGATGGCGCATAATAAGCCTTGCTCCTCTTCCTTGGAAATGTCAACATCTTTAAAACGAAGTACTTGAATGGCTTGGACCATCAAATGCATGCCGCCGATCGCATGGTGAAATCGGGTATGATGCGCTCCTGGATATACTAAATAAGACAGCCCCATTTGCGAAATACGCCGCAAGCGCTGAAAATATGGGTGCGCTATCAGGTCAAAAACAAGTGGGGTGGGAATAGTAATAAATCCGTAAATTGGATCATTGAAAATTTTGAGCTTGTTCGATCTTATCAAAATAGTTCGCTTTTACACTTCAAAGATACTTACTAAATGAACAAAATAACAATTCTTTGGGTCGATGATGAAATCGATCTTTTAAAACCCCATATCATTTTTCTTCAGAATAGAAACTACGATGTAATAACCTGTAAGAGCGGACAGGAAGCGCTCGAAGAGCTTAGGCAGTCTAGGGTTGATATTGTTTTCTTGGATGAGAATATGCCGGGAATTTCAGGTCTTGAAACATTGAACGAAATCAAGTTGATGGATACTACCCTGCCTGTTGTAATGATTACCAAGAGCGAAGAGGAATTTATAATGGAAGAGGCCATAGGATCTAAAATTGCCGATTATCTTATCAAACCGGTTAACCCTAACCAGATTCTGCTTTCTCTTAAAAAAAACCTTGACCATTCGAGACTGGTATCTGAAAAAACAACCTCTAATTACCAGCAAGAGTTTCGAAAAATTGCCATGGACCTATCCATGGTAAATTCTTATGAGGGATGGATCGAGCTCTATAAAAAGTTGATATATTGGGAAATGCGCCTAGAAAGCATCGAAGATACAGGTATGTTCGAAATACTTGAATCGCAAAAGGTGGAGGCCAACAATCAATTCGGAAAGTTTGTAGAAAAAAATTATAAAGATTGGTTCGGTAACCACAGCGGGCCGGTCATGTCACATACCCTTTTCAAAGAATGGGTCGTACCCGAGCTAAAAGATGGACAAACGCTGTTGGTCGTGGTAGATAATTTGCGATATGATCAATGGTTCGCCTTCGAGGATACGGTGAATTCATTTTATAAAAAGAACAAAGAAAAATCATACATCAGTATACTTCCAACCGCCACCCAGTATGCCAGAAATGCCATTTTCTCTGGATTTACACCGCTGGATATGGAAAAGAAATATCCCGATTGGTGGAAAAACGATACCGATGAAGGTGGTAAAAACCTTTTTGAGGATAAATTCTTGGGCGAACAAATCAAACGGTTAGGGTTAACCTTGAAATGGGAATACCATAAGATAAGCAGCTTAAAGCAAGGGAAACACTTATCGCAGAACTTCCGTTCGCAAAAAGATAACGATCTTACCGTAATAGTCTATAATTTTGTAGACATGCTCTCACATTCCAAAACAGAAATGGAAGTGATCAAAGAACTAGCCTCGAATGACAAGGCCTATCGATCACTGACCCAAAGCTGGTTCAAAAACTCACCCTTATTAGAGGTCATACAGCAAGCGCAGTCTATGGGTATGAAATTGATCATTACTACCGATCATGGCACGATCAATGTAAAACAACCTTCGCGCCTAATTGGTGACAAAGAAACCAGTCTGAACCTACGCTACAAAACCGGCCGTAGTTTAAGCTATGAAGAAAAAGACGTCATTTCGGTAAAGGATCCAAAAAGTATTTACTTGCCAAGTATTAATATGAGTAGCTCTTTTGTGTTTGCCAAGAACGATCTGTTTTTTGCCTATCCTAACAACTATAATCATTATGTGAGCTATTATCGGAACACCTATCAGCATGGCGGGGTTTCTTTGGAAGAGATGATTATTCCGTTTGTGGTTTTAGAGCCTAAATAAGTTTATCTTATGAAATCAGGGTATACGCGAAACGATCTTTCTAAACTGGCCAAAGAATTACTTGCCGATGATGAGGTAAAAACCTTATGCTTCTACGGTGCTATGGGTTCTGGAAAAACCACTTTGATAAAATCAATCGTTCAAGAACTTGGCGGTACAGATACTGCCAGTAGCCCCACCTTCGGTATAGTGAACGAGTATCATTACAAAGACGGGTCATTATTGGGCTATCATTTCGATTTCTACCGTATCAACGACGAAATGGAAGCATTAGATCTCGGATTAGAAGATTACCTGGGTCAACATGTTTGGATTTTTATTGAATGGCCCGAAAATATTCCCTCCTTTATTCCCGAAAAAGTAAAGAATATACACATTACCATTCTTGATGAAGTAACGCGCGATATTGTACAATCATAAAATGAGTAAAAACTTGCCCATAGAGCCTTTGTAAATTTCCAGTTGGTCTTTGTAAAAATAGGTTTGTTTAAAAATAACATCGTCAAAAGCGGGCTTTTATTGTAAATTTTTCGTTGACCGGTAAAAAAATCGTTAAAAAGTTCGATTTAGACGATTAACAGCTAAAATTTAACAATTAAGGCCTTGTTCTTGGTGGTTTTTTTCTTACTTTGCGACCTAATTAAATGTCCAATTTCTAACTAAAAACCTATTGAAAATGAACACAAAGAAAATTATTCTTGGCATGTTGGCTTGTATAAGCCTATTGGCGGTTTCATGTGAACCAAATTCCACAGCTGACGAAGATCAGTTGAATGAAGTTGGTATTGAAAAAAGTAAGCTTGATAGAAAAATATAAGCCTAACAGAAGCTTTTTATCGATGGGCAACGTAAGTTGCCCTTTTTTTATAATATTTAATCTATTATGTCGTTAGCGGAATATACCCAATTTCAAAAATGACAGATAATTTTAAAAGGACGAAGGCCAGAAGGAAGCTCATTATTGAAACTACTTTTGCCTTTTTTATAGCAATTTCTCCGTTTCTCTATAAATTGTATGATTATTTACCTGATAATCCAGAGGCAACTATTTCTATTTTCGGATTAGTAATTGACAATAACGGATTTAGAGATATTTCTACCTATGCATGGTTTATGATGAGCAAAATTGTGCCTCTTTACTTGATGATATTTTGGTTTATGACCTCCAAAAACTGGTGGTACCATATTATACTTATTCCAATTGCCATGTATTCTTTTCAAGTTTTCGAAGTTCTTTTTGACTCCGATGACAACATTGATACGGAAAATATATGGTGGTTATTACCCATATGCATGACCGTAATACCCTTTGTTTATTTTATAAGAATCAAGTTATTCGATAAACATGTGCATGGGATCGATCTTGAAGCTATGGAAGCCGAACTTAAAGCCCTGAAAGAAAAGAGAAAACATACTGAATCATTTAATAGGGAGGTCAAATCTCCGGAAACCATAGAATATCTTTCCTTGTCAGAGAAAATCAACCAGGTTTTATCTACGGGCAATCTTGAAAATCAGTTCAGGAATTTTCAACATCGTATTCGAAATATAGCCCATCTAAAGCTTTAGTGCCCACTACCTTTTCCGCTTTGGTTGTCTGTAATTACAATACCTAAAAGTTTCATTTAAAAATTGTAATTTTGATATTGATGCCCGTAGCATCTTTCGCAACTGCAACTTTATGGACCAACCCACATCACCCTTTAGTAAGCAGCAATTACTTCCCCAAGAAGAAATGCTTGAAATTTTCAAACAAAAGGGAGAACTGTTCATTGGTGTTCCACGGGAGAACCAATATCAAGAAAAACGAATTTGTCTTACCCCTGACGCGGTTACCGCCATTACGGCCAATGGGCATCGAGTGATGATCGAATCAGGAGCCGGTGAGGGAGCTTTTTATTCTGATGTGGAATATGCTAACGCCGGTGCTGAAATTGTTAGGGATACCAAGAAAGTTTTTGCCTGTCCAATGATCCTAAAGGTTGAACCACCAACTTTTGAGGAAATCAAAATGATAAATCCGCAGAGCATCGTTATTTCTGCCCTGCAGATAAAAACACAATCTAAAAAGTATTTCGAAGAGCTGGCCAAAAAACGTATTACCGCCGTTGCCTTTGAATATATTAGAGATGAAGACGGAAAATTTCCCGTGGTCAGGTCTCTCAGCGAGATTGCCGGCATTGCTTCGGTACTCATTGCGGCCGAGATGCTAGCGGCCACGAATGACGGTAACGGGCTTATGTTCGGAAACATCAGTGGCGTTCCGCCCATTGAGGTTGTCATTATCGGGGCAGGAACGGTAGGTGAATTTGCTGCACGCTCAGCCTTAGGGCTTGGTGCGAATATTAAAATGTTCGATAACTCGATCACCAAGTTACGTAATATTCAGACCAACCTACATCAAATTATTTACACATCTACCGTGCAGCCAAAAAATTTGATGAAGGCCTTACGCCGCTGTGATGTGGCAATCGGTGCCACGCGCGGTAAGGATAGGTCGCCCGTGGTTGTCTCTAGTACCATGGTCGAACATATGAAAAAAGGAGCAGTGATTATTGATGTCAGTATCGATATGGGAGGATGTTTTGAGACCAGTGAAATTACAACACATGAAAAACCAACATTTGAGAAATTCGGTGTGGTGCATTATGCCGTGCCCAATATTCCTTCAAGATACCCGAAGACGGCGTCTATTTCAATTAGCAATATTTTCACACCCTACCTTCTTAAACTAGGCGAAGACGGGGGACTCGAGAATTCACTGCGTTTCGACAAAGGACTTCGTAACGGCCTTTATATGTACCATGGCATTCTGACCAACAAATCAGTTGGTGAATGGTTCGACCTACAGTATAGCGATATCAACTTTCTTATATTTTAAAATGTCTTTATTCGATGCCAGCTTTTTTAAGCGCTTGGGCTTTTATATGTTCGGGCTCTCGATAGGTATTGTCTTCATTGCGTTTTTCTTTAAAAAGAAAACCGAGGAAACGGGCACTTCTTTTTGCTATTTTCCGAATTGTAGAACCCTAAAGGACATGCGCTCAAAACCCATTTCCTACGCTGAGGAAATCAATGAACTGCTTAGCACAAAAGCCCTGGACAGCACCGATATCATTTCATTTTTCACTAGCGGCGATGTTGATTTTGCCAGAAGTGACACCAAATCTATACCGTGCAGAACGTATTATATTGAAGGTATGGTTAAAGGGGGCGAGGCTGTTCTAGAGGTGATGAACTGTAACGAAAAAGTATTGGTTAAAGGTTTAACGTATTAAACATAACCGCCACGCCATTACCTTGAGCATTAGCGGATATACCAAGATATGAAATCGGTTGCCAATTTCCGGCGTAAACCTTTCACTCTTTCTTTTGAGATTATTGCCGTTGAATTGTGCGCAAGCAATTCAAAGGTGTCAACCACCAGTTCAGATTTTCCTTCGCTTTCGTTCTTTTTTCAACAAGGATAGTTCTCGCGTTGTTTGCCCTGCAACAGAAGTATTCTCTTCGGCCCGACGAATCAAATATGGCATAACGTCCTTGACCGGGCCAAAGGGTAGATATTTGGCTACGTTATAACCTTGTTTCGCCAAATTGAATGAAATATGGTCGCTCATTCCGTAAAGTTGACCGAACCAAACTCTGGGATCAGAATTATCGATGCCTGCTTCTGCCAACCATTCCATAAGTCGATAACTACTTTCTTCATTATGGGTGCCTGCAAATACCGAAATACGGTCAATATGGTCGATCATATATTTTACGGCAGCATCATAATTAGCATCGGTATCGGCCTTGGCCTTGCAAATTGGTGAGGCATATCTAAGTTCTTCGGCCCTTTCGTTTTCTTTTTCCATATAAGCTCCGCGAACTACTTTCATTCCGATACGGAAATCCTCTATCAGCGCAATTTTATGCAGTTGTCTTAAATAATCCATTCTATCCCAACGATACATCTGTAACGTATTGAAGACAATGGCTTTTTCTTTGTTGTACTTGCGCATCAAATCTTCAACAAGCTGGTCTGCAGCTTTCTGCATCCAGCTTTCCTCTCCATCGATCAACAATGAAACATCAAGGTCATATGCCTTTTGGCAGGCCCTATCGAACCTGTTGATCACCCTTTGCCATTCTTGCTGCTCTAGTTCAGTTAGCTCTTTACCGTCACTTACCTTCTCATAGAGTGCAAATCTTCCAAAGCCCGTTGGTTTAAAGACGGCAAACGGAATAGCGTCTTTTTCTTTGACAAAATCCAATAGTTTCAAGATTTTGGCGAGGGCGTCATCAAAGGGGTCTTCTGCCTCCTTTCCCTCTACGGAATAATCAAGAACCGAACATACCCCTTTTTGATACAGCCGATCTACTACAGCAATACAATCTTCTTCATTGACGCCCCCACAAAAATGATCGAAGACAGTTGCCCTTATCAACCCCTCAACCGGTAAGTGGGCCTTAATGGCAAAATTGGTCATTGCGGTACCGATTCTAACCAGTGGTTCGTTGGCGATCATCTTAAAAAGAAAGTAAGCGCGTTCTAATTCTGAGTCCGTTTTTAAGGCAAAAGCGGTTTCGGTATCGTCAAAAATTCGTTCCATTTACTTGATATGTAGTGCACGCCAAAGATAAAGACCCCGTTTCTATTCCTATGATAAAAAATAACCTTTATTTTGCAATTCAACTGTAAACTACGTCCCGGAGAAATAACCAAAGGGATTCAAAAAAAATAAAAAACATTCCCCCTTTTCCTGGGAATATATAAAGAAATCGTTCATGCAGTCAATAATTTCAGCTTCCTACGCGGTTCATTTCAACAACAGTGCCTATGAGGCCCTAAATGCCCATTTGAATTCTAGCGCCTACTCCTCTTTATTCATAATTGTCGATGAAAATACCTATGAGCACTGCCTACCTGATTTTATGGCGGCAATAGAAGGCAACCATCATTTTGAAGTATTGGAAATTGAGTCGGGCGAAATCAATAAGAATGTTCAAACATGCATGAACCTGTGGCAGGGCCTGTCAGAACTAGATGCCGACCGCAAGAGTTTGGTTATCAACCTTGGTGGAGGAGTGATTACCGATTTAGGCGGCTTTGTCGCCTCTACCTTCAAACGAGGTATCGACTTCATTAACGTGCCCACTACCCTTTTGTCTATGGTTGATGCATCCGTTGGGGGTAAAACAGGGGTTGATCTTGGCCCCTTAAAAAACCAGATCGGGGTGATCAACCAACCTGAAATGGTCTTGATCATACCTGATTTTTTAAAAACTCTTTCCACCCGGCAACTACAGAGCGGTTTCGCCGAAATGTTGAAACATGGGCTTATCAAGAATGCCAACTATTGGGAATTGTTAAAACAAGTAGCTGGTTTTGATGTATTGGACCAATTGATCTATGAGTCGGTAGTGATCAAAAACACTATCGTACTTCAAGACCCAACAGAGCAGAATTTAAGGAAAATATTAAATTTCGGACATACCCTTGGTCATGCCATTGAATCTTACTTCTTGATTAGTAAGGAGCATGAAACCCTATTACATGGGGAAGCTATAGCTATAGGAATGATTTTGGAAGCATACCTATCAAGGCAGCTTGTTGGACTTTCAATGAACCAGCTCAATGATATTACCACTACCTTTTTAAATAGGTACAGCAAGGTTGAATTCACAGACGAAGATATTTCACATATTCTTTCTCTTTTAAAATTTGATAAAAAGAACTCCCACGGTAATATCAATTTTGTTTTAATCCGTGAAATTGGTGAGCCCGTGATCGATGTTAAGATTCCTAATCATTTGTACCGCGAGGCATTTTCTTACTACAAAGATGCTTAGTTACGTATACTAAAATTACGTATTGACAACTCTTTCAGAAATCGGAAGAAAAAAAAACATAGTTTAGGTTCAAGAAATTGGAACAGGGTTCAAAGATACTCCCTTTCCAAGCCCAAATGAAACCTTAAACCTGTCCGATTAAAATCGGCACAAAACTGACCTACTATGTTACGCAGACTTGTTGATTACAAAAAGTTAGACCATGAACTGGCCGCTTTATTGATTGAAACCTACCCTGACGGATACGGTGACGACGACATTATTACCTTTAAAAACGCTCAAGGTGAATACGTTGAAGCGGTAGAGATCCAGACCCATGACACGCTTTACCTCGTTAAGATAAGTAAGAGTCTTGCCAAGTTCATTTCTGACTTTGAAGACCATATGGAACGGGAGCTAGAGGTGAAGGACGAACCTATTTTAGAGGAAGTTGAAAGTCTCGACTACGATGCCGACTATGATACAGATCAAGAGTCAGATGAAGATATAGATTTTGATTAGGTCTAAAAGTAGCGTTCCCTTATAATGTTTCTGTGATGCCTTTGGTGCCCGCAGATAATAAAACCCAATGCCGCAACGCTCATCAGTGAACTACTGGCCGTACCTGTTCTTTTCAAAACTTCATCGCTGAACGATTTGTATAGGCTGAGAGAAGACGCGCGAACAGCATTATATTCTTCTATAAGGGTTTCCTTTGATTTTTCGCTAGCAAAGGATTGTGGTACATACAAATTTTCGTCAAAACCAGGTAAAGGGGTTTGATCATTTCTCGAAAAACGTAAGGCCCGGTATTGAAAAACCCGTTCAGCATCGATGATATGCTGCAGTACCTCGGCTATTGTCCATTTACCCTCTGCGTAGGCGTGCTTCATTTTTTCGACCGGTATACCATTTATAAAATTTGGAAAATTATCTAATTGGTTCGACATGACCTTTAAGAGTTCAACTTCCCCTAAAGCAATTATATAGGTATGGTAATAAGGGTTGTACTCATTCGGATTGAGTTCTGATGTTTTCATGTTCGTAGTATAAAAAAATCCCAATCAAAACTTGAATGGGATTCCTATTCGTTTCTTGAAGAGTTTATAATTCATTGAATATCGTGTGCATCAAACGCTTCTTGTCATTAAAGCTTTCTTCCAATGATATCATGGTTTCGGTTCGACTGATGCCGTCAATGTCATCAATCCTAAAAATGATATTCTTGGCATGCGTTGTATCTCGAGCACGAATCTTACAGAAAATATTGAACTTTCCTGTTGTAATGTGTGCAATCGTTACATTGGGTATTTGCTCTAAACGTTCGAGAACGAATTTTGTCTGATGTGTTTTTTCTAAAAAAATACCCACATAGGCAATGAATGAATACCCCAATTTCTCATAATCGAGTGTCAAGGAGGAGCCTTTTATGATATTTTGCTCTTCCATTTTTTTAACACGAACATGCACGGTGCCCGCAGAAATTAGAAGTTTTTTAGCAATGTCGGTAAATGGTGTTCTGGTGTTGTCTATCAACATATCCAGTATTTGGTGGTCTATTTCGTCAAGTTTTACTTTTCCCATATCGATTAAATTGAATGCAAAAGTAAAAAATAAAGAGATAAAATGCATTGAAACTTACATTTTTATAACAAAAATGTAATGATTATTTGTTTCCTTAAAAATATATTCAAAACCTAGGGTGCCAAAAGCTTCCAATAATCGGAAGATTTTAAACTTCCCAAATCTTTTTCGTTCATGCAATCGAAGATTTCATGCCCAAAATAGCCTTCAAGATTTCCTGCTGATTCAATATTAGGTTCGAAATGAATGCTACCTTCCCTTAACACCTCGGTATATAGAATGCCAATATCAGTAGACAAGGTGTTGTTTATCAAATGGGCATTTTTAACCAGAATGTCAAAAAACTGCTTTTGGTTTTCGGGAATATTGAAATACCCATCTTTAGAATACATTTCATAGGACTTATCTGCTATGCTGTTGACCGCTGTAAGCAAGGCATAGAATAGAAATTTTCTTGTACTTTCTCTTTCATAATCATGACCAAAGTGGCCAGCTTCGAACAAGATGGTCGGGGTTTTCAACATTTGAAACGCATCGCCTACACAATTGGCGTTGTAACCATCATCATACCTACCCACCTGACCAGGAATCATTTGCTGTAACACCTGGTTCATTGCCACGATAACCTGCATGGCAACTCCCCTATTTTGAGAGATGCTGCGCACTGCGTCGAGTGATGGGGCTAAAAAAGAAACCGTTGCGGGCTTATCTGAACAACCTACATTATAAATGGTACGTTGGTCATGAAGGTTAAAGCAGAAATTTGGTTTAAAATCTTCAAATACTTCGCGCAGTACTTTACTTTCAGGCTGACTAAGTTCTTGGGCGTCACGGTTCAAGTCTACGTAGTTGGCATTAAATCGGGTATACGCTTCTGCCCCATCAGGATTCAGTATGGGAATTATTTTCAGCGTGCAGTTGTCAAGAACGGCAGAAGAAGCAACCGTTGACGATAAAAACCAGTTCAGAAGATCCAAAACAGCCTTCGTAGTAGTCGATTCGTTACCGTGCATCTGTGACCACATCAAAATCTTTGTCGGACCTTGACCCAACGTAATGCCCATAATCGGCCTTTTTTGAACAGAATAACCGATGGTCTCGACATTATACAAAGATTCAAATCGCTTCATGAACGAAATTATCTGATCATTGACCACATAGCGGCCAATAATCTTTTCTTCCTTTATGGCGAAATAAATTTCCTCTGATATCATTAATTGCGGTTTGGGCTTCGGGCAAAAATAGCATCAATATGATAACTGAGGGCACGAAGCAGCAAAATAAATGATTTCTCAAAAAAAAAGTCAACATAGTTCTAGGGCTACTGTTGCCG
This sequence comes from Flavobacteriaceae bacterium, assembly GCA_050330515.1. Taxonomy (GTDB): domain Bacteria; phylum Bacteroidota; class Bacteroidia; order Flavobacteriales; family Flavobacteriaceae; genus Maribacter_C. Next base: position 46,070 of record JBHJNU010000006.1, read on the forward strand.
ATTTCATTAATTTGCAACGATGAATAAGAACAGCTTTTATTTTATAATTGGCCTGATATTAATGGTCTCCTGTAACCAAACTGAACGCAATTGCAAGGACTTTAAAAATGGAAGTTTCAGTTTTTCAACCATTGTAGACGGCAAAGAATTGAAAACTACATTTACCCGTGCCGATGATTTGGAAATCGATTTATATGACGGAAAAATAGATTCCTCTTCCATTCGGTGGATCAACGATTGCGAGTATATCGCAAAGAAAATTAACCCGAAGAACAAGCAAGAAAGTAAACCCGTTCATATGAAAATAGTGTCCACTACCAATAATTCGTATACATTTGAATACAGCATCGTCGGTGAGGCAAAAAAGCAGCGCGGCATCGTGCAAAAATTACCATAACTAAATAACAACCACCATGTTCGATATTTTCGCCAGTCCTGACGCTTGGATCGCGCTGCTCACATTGACCTTTTTGGAAATTGTTCTCGGTATCGACAATATTATCTTTATTTCAATAGCGGCCGGAAAGCTAGACCCGGTACAGCGGAAAAAAGCCACTAATATAGGACTGATACTTGCAATGGCTATGCGGGTTTTATTGCTTTTTGGGATCACTTGGTTAACCGCCATGAAGAAACCTTTTTGGGTCATTAATCTAGATTGGATACACGGTGGTATTAGCGGCCAAGCTTTAATCCTTTTTTTAGGGGGATTGTTCCTTTTATATAAGAGTACTAAAGAAATACATGAGAAAATTGAAGACAGGGGTCATGATGAACGTGAGGTCACCAAGGCGCGCTCTAAAACCTTGTCAAGTGCCATTTTACAGATTACGGTCATAAATATTGTTTTCTCTTTTGATTCAATTTTGACCGCTATCGGTATGACCAACGGAATTTCGCCCAACCCAAATGACGCCCTTATCTTAATGATCGTTGCCGTGGTCATTTCTGTTTTGATAATGATGTTGTTCGCCAACCCTGTTGGGGAATTTGTGAACAGACATCCTTCCATTCAGGTCTTAGGGCTATCGTTTCTTATTCTCATCGGTTTTATGCTAATTGCCGAAGCTGCCCATATTGCCCATCTCGTTGTGTTCGGAAACGAAGTCGGCACGATACCTAAGGGCTACCTATACTTTACCATTGCCTTCTCATTAATGGTAGAATTCTTCGATCTGCGAATGAAAAATAATAAAAAGGGGTTTATTGAAAAAGCGGGTGAATAGGTAATTAATTAAATCGACCTGCTTTTGACGCAACTCATTTATTTATTGCATTTGACGGGAGTCTTAGGGCCTGCAAACCCCTAACCCGATACACTACATGAACCATAATTACTGAACCGCGGTTTTTGATTTACCCGACCAGGGCTTAGTGCGCTTTTAATCGCAATTCTCGGAACGTCCGGTATCTACAAGGTAAAGAATCTTCCAGGCACCTTCACTTTTTACCAACTGAAAAGAGTTTACCCCACAATGATGAAATACATCTTTTAGCCGAAATTCATAAGGTGTCCAGGCATTGGCCATCGGGCCATCAATTTGAATGTTGTACGATTTAATGATTTCTTCGAATTTCGACTCCTTTGGAAGACTGACAATCGACTTCAAAAATTTTGAGAAATCGTCGGTGCGAACCATGGTCTTACCTGCCGAATCTTGCGATATTCTTTGTAAAATGATTCCCTGGGCAACCGTTTGCTTGATGATTAGGGAGTCTTGCGCGTGAAACCCCATAAAAAAAGTTTCTATGGTTTTTTGCACAGCTTCTTTATCACTGTCCTGCGCAGAAAGTGATAAGGAACTAAGCGCCATTAGAAAAAAGAGCTTTTTCATTTTATCTTGTTAAGTGGTACATGACCAAAAATACGTTTTCTAGCTAGATATCCAGATGATTTGAAGGCACAAGGCGCAATTTCAGGGTATTTTTCTTAAATAAAATCCGAATAGAATTTGCAAAGCCCTTCATACCGCAACGCTGATCCAAAACAATTTCCTTACTTTTATCGCACGAAAACAATTCAGCATGTCAACTGCGAAAAAAGAGTACAAAAGGGTCACGGTAAAATCTCTAGTGGAGATGAAAAAGAACGGGGAGAAAATCTCCATGCTCACCGCTTATGACTATTCAATGGCTAAAATAGTAGATTCCGCCAGCGTTGATGTCATACTTGTTGGCGACTCTGCCAGTAATGTGATGGCTGGGCATGAGACCACATTGCCCATTACCCTTGACCAGATGATTTATCATGCATCATCAGTTATCAGGGGTGTCGAACGTGCGCTGGTAGTTGTAGACCTACCCTTTGGAAGTTATCAAAGCGACCCTAAAGAGGCTCTGCGGTCTGCGATTCGAATTATGAAAGAAAGTGGTGCCCATGCCATTAAATTAGAAGGGGGCGATGAAATTGCAGAATCGGTCAAGCGTATATTGAATGCGGGGATCCCGGTGATGGGCCACTTGGGACTTACGCCCCAAAGCATCTATAAATTTGGCACCTATTCAGTTAGGGCCAAAGAAGAGCAGGAAGCTGAAAAATTAATGGAAGATGCCCAATTATTGGAAAAAATAGGATGCTTCGGAATTGTTTTGGAAAAAATACCTGCCCAGTTGACAAAGAAGGTATCCGAGAGTATTTCAATACCTACCATAGGCATTGGTGGTGGCAAGTATGCTGATGGACAGGTATTGGTGATTCATGATCTCTTAGGGATGACCCATGAGTTCAACCCTCGATTTCTGCGTCGCTACATGAACTTATATGAAGAAATGGGAAATGCCATTTCTCGATATGTATCCGATGTTAAGAGCCGTGATTTTCCTAGCGACGAAGAACAATATTGAAATTTACTGTTCAGATTCAGGATTGATTTATTGTATAATTGATGATAAAAAAAATTGCCATAATTCTTTTGGTGCTCTTGAACGTTGGTTGCGATCAGCTAACGAAAAGTTTGGTGCGCAAAAATGTTTCTTACCAAGAGCATATTGTGTTGATCGATGATAACTTTGTTTTGACCAATGTATACAACACGGGTGCCATGCTTGGGTTCGGGTCAGACCTCTCCCCTACTTTAAAATTGATTTTTCTTCAAGCCTTACCAGTGCTTGTACTGTTTGTATTACTTGTTCGTATACTCCAAAAATCGAATCTCAACAAATGGCTAGTGGTAGCCTTTGCTTTTGTTATAGGTGGCGGAATAGGCAATCTTATCGATAGAATTGCCCACGGCAAGGTGACCGACTTCTTTCATATTAAATTAGGATTTTTTCAAACGGGTATTTTCAATATGGCAGATGTATCGGTTACCACAGGGGTACTTTTGATTCTTTTTTTGAGTCTTAGGAACAGCAAACTGGAAATGTAGTGGCAGATAAGATCGTTTCTTCACCCAAAAATCTTCAGGTAATCTATGAAGACAACCATTTGATCGTGATAAATAAACGTCCGGGAGATATTGTTCAAGGCGATACTACTGGCGATATGCCGTTGAGCGAAGTGGTGAAAGCTTTTATAAAAGATAAATACAACAAACCGGGTGAGGTATATCTTGGGGTAGTGCACCGGTTAGACCGACCAACCTCAGGTATCGTTATGTTTGCTAAAACTTCTAAGTCATTAACCAGACTCAATAAAATCTTCGCAGAGAAAGAGGCAAAAAAAACCTATTGGGCAATTGTGAAGAATCCGCCCGAAAAGCAAGAAGACACCCTTGTACATTGGCTAGTACGCAACCCAAAGCAGAACAAATCATATGCCTACAAAAAAGAGGTGCCCGAAAGTAAAAAAGCAGTTCTCGATTACAAAATAATTAAAAAGCTCGATACGTTCTATTTATTGGAAATCGACTTGAAAACAGGTCGGCACCACCAAATAAGGGCACAGCTCGCGGCCATTGGTTGTACTATAAAAGGAGATCTAAAGTACGGGTTTGACCGCAGTAACAAAGACGGCAGTATTCATCTGCATGCAAGGGGCATTTCGTTCACACATCCTGTAAAAAAAGAAATGATTCACTTGACCGCACCTGCCCCTATCGACCCAGTTTGGAACGCTTGTTGATATTTTTAGTACATTTGGAAACATAAAACATCATTTCATGATCAAGGGAAGCATTTTTATTTTGGCCATAGTTTTGCTCTCATCGTGCGGAAGCTACAATTCTATCGATACGTTCTATAATGCCCATAAAAACGATGATCAGGTGACGGCCATTCGAGTACCTCATTTTATGTTGTCGCTAATTGGTAATATCTCACCAGAAATGAAATCGATGGTGGGTAATACCAAAGATTTGAGGTATATGCAGTTTCCTAGCGCTACACCGGCCAGGACAGAATTCTTGAACAAACAAATGAACGGTATTGCCGGAAATTCGTTTATCGAGGTTTATCGTAAAAACGACAACTTGAAAAGGAACATCGTAGCGGTACGTGAAAAGAGAAGTGCGGTGAAAGAGATATTGATCTACAACAATAATAATGTCAATGGCTCCTTTCTTTACTTCAATGGTAATTTCGATCCTGATAAAGTAAGGAAGATGGCTCAAAATGAAGATTTTCAGAAATTAGGTGACGGCCTCATGAACCAGTTCAATATGAAGGGAACACCCAACATTCTTCAAGAAGAAAAACAGATCGACGGTACCAAGAACTAATGGAAGCGGACTACCGTTTATACGAAAGTACACTCTCGATAACAACAGAGCTTAAAATCAATAAACCCCCCAAAATTGTTTGAAGGGCGGGAATTTCTCCCAGAAAAACGGCTCCGATCAAAATGCCATAAACGGGTTGTACGCTGCTAATGATGCTCGCAGTGGTGATGCTAAAATGTTTAAAGCTCCGCAAGAACATGGTATGGCCCAAGGCTGTGGTTAAAATGGCTAGTGCCGCCAATGCCTTCCATTGTGAGCCTATTGCCTTCAAATCAAAAAAGAAAAGTGTGGGCACCAGAAACAATACCACAATGCCAACTTGATAGCACATTAACATAGAACCGTTGTACTTGACGACTTTTGTTTTGAGTACCAGATTTCGAAGAGCATAGAAAAATGCAGATAACACGCCCAGGCCTACCGCAAGTGCGTACGAATTTCCGGCATTATGATCCGGCACCAGAAAGTAAATACCTATCAATACCAGAATGCCTAAAAGTAAATGTACTTTATGGAATTTGGTTCGCAGCACCAAGGGCTCTAAGAACGAAGTAATCACTGGGTAGGTAAACATCGATAACATCCCTATGGCAACATTCGATAGTTGAAGTGCATAGAAATACAGAAGCCAATGTAGACCCATCAACAAACCGCTAAGTAAAATATGTAAGCTATCTTCCTTGCCAATTCTTAACGATATACCCTTGAACTTACAATAAAGCCATAATGCCAACAAGGCCAAAGCTGCTCTTGAGAAAATGGTAAGTGGAACAGGAAGTTCAACATACCTGCCCAAAGCACCAGAGGTACTTACAAAAATCATGGCTAGATTAATCTCCAGAAGATGGTTGATATGTACGTTTCTTGCTTTCAACGAATCAACTAGCGTGTCAGAAGCTTTGCCTTTTCTTGAATTATCTGCGATACGGGTTTATCTTCTAAATGGCTTTCAAGCCAAGAAATGATGTCTAAATACAAAAAGGCCCTTTTCTCATACGGGTGATCCTCATACTTTTTAAGTTGGGTATGTAGCTTTTGGAATTCATTGTGAAGCTCATTGGGATAAATATTGCCCAAATTTCTTAGAAATTTGATCATCTCCTTTTGCACCGCATGCAAATCGTTCATCTTCAACAAGAATTTGTACGTGCTTTTAAGCTGAACTTCTAAATGATAGTCCATGCCCGCTTCGTAGTGGGCCACAAGGCTTAAGACCCTGGCGAAACACATAAGGTCTTCCCTCATTTTTAGGTTCCTATTCGTGATGATTTTCTTCAGGTATTGAATACAGGTCTTGTTATCGCCAATTCCAAAATACAAACATGCAATTTTGTAGTACAGTAACATAATATGGTGCTCATCGATACGGTCTTTGTGTTTATTTATTCCGTATTCAACAATTTTAACCAAATAGAGGCCTTTTTTAAAGGTTCCTTCCAAAAAATGAAGATTCAACTTGTTGGCGTTTACATACAGAAACGTCAAGGAAGCGATATTGTCATTTTCAGGAAAGTCCTTACTGCCTACCACGGTTTCCAACTTATCTAGCGTTTCCTTGAATTGAGAGCTGTACTTCACGTAAAACAAAGACTCCAACAAATAGTGATTACCCTTCAAAAAGAACACGGGGTTCTGATGGATCATTTCTTTATGCTCATAAAATAGATCCACCCACTTACTTGAATATTTGTAACACGAAAGAAAATCTTGGGTTAGAAAACTATACCATAAATAGGCCTTGTAAAGCCACAATTTCTCGCGAAAGCCCAGTTCCTTTATCTTATATTTTGGTAGTTGCTTTTTGAAATAATCTTCAATTCGCTTGTAATCCTCATCGCTTCTGGCATAACCTACCTTTAGCATCCATCCGTATAATTGCAATGATAGGTTCGATAGTTTACTGGTCATAACATTCTGTGCCGAAAGTTCTTTTGCCTGCACTGCAAGCTCATCGGCACGGTCAGGTATGCTTCTGGTAATATACTGGGTCTCGATAATTTTTTCGAGTTCTACGATCTCATAGGCAATGTTCTTTTCTTCGTTCTCAATGGCGACGGCCTTTGCCTTGTCCAGTAATTTAAGGCTCTGTTTATAAAGGCCTTTGTGGTAAAGAATAGTAGCAAAATCAAGCTGTTCACGAATCTGAAGCCTTATATTTTGGTTAACGGGGTTAAGACGTAAACTTATTAGAATCTGTTTGTACAAATGCGCCTTTAAATTCGATAGTTGTGATTTGGTAACTATACCGTTATCTAAAATGGACTTTTCGTTATACTCCTTCATTTTATCCATCAAATTAAAAAGTGCGATAAATTTGGCATCGGTGTTAACCCCCAAACGGCCAACATAGAGTTTAAACTGACGCTTTTCAGATTTTGATAGTGATTTTACCAGCACGAACAATGCATCTTTATGCACATTTATCATCGTAAAAAAAATGGTTTAAAGTTTTGTATTTCAAATTATTGAGTACTTCAAAAAGTTATTGTATGTTGTAAATTGGAATCTCTTTTCTAGGAGATTTCCAGTATTGGTCATATCTTCGTAAAGGGTAGATAAATCTACACAAATATAATGAGCAAAGATAAGGTACAAATTTTTGATACAACACTGAGAGACGGGGAACAAGTGCCAGGTTGCAAATTAGATGCCACTCAGAAATTGGTAATCGCAGAGCGGTTAGATAATTTAGGTGTTGACATTATTGAAGCTGGCTTTCCAATTTCAAGTCCGGGAGATTTTAACTCGGTCTACGAAATCTCCAAATTGGTTAAGAACGCCACCGTTTGCGGCCTGACACGTGCGGTAAGAAAAGATATAGAAGTTGCTGCGGAAGCCCTAAAACCGGCGAGAATACCTAGAATACATACCGGAATCGGGACTTCAGATTCGCATATCAAATTCAAGTTCAATTCTACCAGAGAGGCGATTATAGAGCGCGCCGTAGCGGCCGTAAGCTATGCCAAGACCTTTGTGGAGGATGTTGAATTTTATGCCGAGGATGCCGGTAGAACCGACAACGAGTTTTTGGCACGCGTGTGCGAGGCCGTCATAAAGGCAGGTGCCACCGTACTGAATATACCGGATACCACAGGGTATTGCCTTCCTGAAGAATACGGGGCTAAAATGAAGTACCTGAAGGAGAATGTGACGGGTATTCACAAAGCGATTCTTTCTTGTCACTGCCATAATGATCTAGGTTTGGCAACGGCCAACTCTATTGCGGGTGTTGTCAATGGCGCCAGGCAGATCGAATGTACCATCAACGGTATAGGCGAACGGGCAGGAAATACTTCTTTAGAGGAGGTAGTAATGATTTTAAGACAACATCCTAGTCTTGGATTGGACACCAATATCAATAGTAGATTGCTCTACGACACCAGTCAAATGGTCTCCCAAAAAATGGGGATGGTCGTTCAGCCCAATAAGGCCATTGTTGGGGCGAATGCCTTTGCGCACAGCTCTGGCATTCATCAAGACGGCGTGATAAAAAATCGCGAAACATACGAAATAATCGATCCTGCCGATGTGGGCGTTAACGAGTCATCCATTGTTCTTACTGCGCGAAGCGGAAGGGCGGCACTCGCCTATCGCGCGAAAATAGTAGGTTATGAACTTACAAAGACACAATTAGATGAAGTCTATGAAGAATTCTTGAAATTCGCAGACCTGAAAAAGGAAATCAAAGACGAGGACATTCATGAAATAATCGCCGCTACCAGTGTGGTGATTGAAAAAGTTTCCACCCCATGAACCTGAAAATCGCCCTGTTGGGTGGCGATGGAATCGGGCCGGAGGTACTTGAGCAAGCTGTAAAATGCCTGCGGGCCGTCGAGGAAGCCTTCAATCACAATTTCACATTTACCGAGGCACCAGTCGGGGCCGTGGCCATATCGAATACGGGCGAACCCTTACCTGCCGAGACCATAAAACTCTGTAAAGATTCAGACGCCATACTTTTTGGCGCCATTGGTGCATTGGAATACGATTATGATCCTGTAGCAAAGGTAAGGCCCGAGCAAGGGCTCTTGAAGCTCCGAAAAGAACTAGGACTTTTCGCCAATATTAGACCCGTAAAAGTTTTTCCTGCGCTAACGGAAAACTCCATTCTTCCTAAAAAAGTGATTACGGGTACCGACCTGGTCATTTATCGCGAACTTACCGGCGGTATTTACTTCGGAAAAAAAACACTGAATGAAGATGGTACGGTCGCATCGGATCTTTGTGAATATTTTGAAGGCGAGATCTCTAGAATTGCGCACATGGCCTTTAAAGCGGCAAAAAGAAGAAGGCGAAAACTGACATTGGTGGATAAGGCCAATGTTTTGGAAACCTCTCGCCTATGGCGAAAAGTGGTAACCGAAATAAGTAGTAGTTACCCGGAAGTTCAATTGGAATGCCTCTTTATCGACAATGCCGTTGTTCAGATGATGATGAAACCCACCCAGTTCGATGTTATTCTCACGGATAATATGTTCGGCGATATCCTTTCGGACCTGGGTAGTGTCATTATCGGCTCTGTTGGGCTGCTTCCCTCGGCTTCGGTAGGAAACGAAAACGCCATGTTCGAACCTTTTCATGGATCATATCCTCAGGCAAAAGGAAAGAATATTGCGAACCCGGTAGCCTCCATTTACAGTGCTGCGATGCTTTTGCAGCATTTCGGGCTGAACGACGAGGCCGATTCCATAGTAAAGGCCGTGCATAAATCTTTTCAGAAAAATGTCATCACAAAAGACATCTTGGGAAGCAGTAAATACGGAACCAAGTACGTTGGTGATTTCATTGCCGAGAACATCACCTACTCAGATGAAAACCTGAACATCAATGACGAGAACATCGGATTGGGGAAATCGACGATTATCTGAACCTTGTTTAATTCAATATTTCTTCTATCACACTATGGGCTTGGTAGTGGGTAAAAGCTAGATGTAAGACGGATCAAGTTGAAATACTTCATTTCGAGAAGCGGCAAAGCGCAATATATCACAACCAAATAAAGCGTCGTTTTTGAGAAAAGCTTACAAGCTGCGCCAAGTAGGGCTACTCTTGAATGAGTCTAAGATAGCGTAAAACCTAAGTTAAATAGACGCTTATACCAAAGTTAAAAGCGATTTCCGTAGTAGTTCTTTTATTATTCTTCGGTTAATAAAGTTTTTACAAAAGCATCAAAATCTCTTTGGAATTCAATGAACTTATCTCCTGTGGCCGGCCCGTTGAAACCGGTATGTATTTTCCTGACATTCCCTTTTTTATCGATAAAAATGGTTGTAGGATACGATAAAACATGATTCAACATGGGCAGTTTTTGCTGCGCCAACTCCTTATCATAGGATCCAAACTGTGCCAAAAGAATGGGATAAGGTATTCCAATTCTATCGCGTAGCCGAGAAATACTTTTTAAAGCTACCTCCTCAGTCTTGGCCGATTCAAAGGCCAAGGCAAGGATCTCTAGGTCAGCGTCTTTATTATGCTTAAGATAATCAACATAATATTTAGTTTCGTCTAAACAATTAGGGCACCAAGTACCCATAAGTTGCACTAAAATTACTTTGTTCTTGAAACGGTCATCCTCCAAAGAAACCATATTGCCCTCTACATCTGGAAATGAAAATGTCAATCGGTCATAACCATCTTTCAAAAAGGTCAACGAATCGGCATGTGGTAGTTCATAGGCTTCATTGCGCTTGCTTACAAAAGGTTCTTTAAAATGGTTGCCCGAGTAAAACATTCCGTTCAGACTGCTATCGGTAACCTTGGCCGTAAACAAAAAAGCATGTGCCCCGTCAAAAGCCGATACTTTAAGCGAATCTCCACTTATGACTCCCTCTAAATATCGGTAATCACCCGTAGTGGTTCTAAAAGTACCATTTACCTTATTTCCTTGTTGTGCAAAAATACCTTTGGCCATATAACTGCTTTTAGCGCCCTGACTAAATTCGGTTTCCCATATACCTGAAACATTTAACGCAGTTGGCATGGCATCATTGAACCTATCCTTGACACCGAAAGATGCCTTAAATGGTACGATTCGATCAAGACTTTCCTTTACGAACCGACCCTTAATTTCGTTGTCATTAAAAGTTCCTTCTATAAAACCTTCAAAAACGGGGGTTTGTATTTTAATAGAATCGCCCCAAATGCTTATTTCGTCTACAGTAATCACTTCTTCCGCATTGTAGATTTCCATTTCGTAAGTTCCTGATTCGGTTTTAGCCAACTTGAAATTGAACGGTAACACTTGACTATCCATTACAGAAAGCTCTGCCTGCCATATACCTAGTGAAGGTGCCAGCTTAAGATCAGCATCCTTGCAAGAAACGATGGCAAAAATCAAAAAAAAGTAACCGGCCCATTTTTTCATCCTATCAAGTTAATAGAGTTTAACGAATTAACGATAAAAACCTTTCACTAAAAAATCAATGATTTTAATTAGTGAACTATTACGAATGCAGTTATAATAGCCGCGTCTGTTTATCAAAATGGTAATTTTTCGCTCAAAAAATTCAATAGCCCCGTTATTGAATGTCTTAACGCATTGTTTTATCTTTGACCGCTGTAAAACTAACCGATGAACATTTCTTATAATTGGCTTAAACAATTCTTAAAATTAGACTGGAAAGCCGAACAGACCGCCGAACTGTTGACCGATTTAGGTTTAGAAGTGGAAGGCATAATTCCCTTTGAATCGGTAAAGGGCAGTCTAAAAGGGATCGTAGTCGGTCACGTACTTACCTGCCAACAACACCCGAATGCAGACCGATTGAAAGTGACCACTGTTGATATAGGCAGCGGAACTACGCTTCAAATTGTTTGCGGCGCATCAAATGTGGCCAAGGGTCAGAAAGTTCCCGTGGCTACCGTGGGTACCACCTTATATACCAAAGAGGGCGAGGCCTGGCAAATCAAAAAAGGAAAAATACGCGGCGAAGAAAGTGATGGAATGATCTGCGCCGAAGACGAAATCGGATTGGGTAGCAGCCATGAGGGAATTATGGTCTTAGATGATTCATTGGTTGTGGGCACACCTTGTTCAGAGGTGTTCGAAATTGAGACTGACGAGATATTCGAAATCGGACTTACACCCAACCGCGCAGATGCAATGAGCCATTACGGAGTGGCTCGAGATCTTAGGGCAGGTCTTCGTCAAAGAGCAATTGAAAAAGAGCTTGTTACGCCCCCACTTAGTAGTTTCAATATTACCAACCGATCGCTTAAAATAGGTGTGCAGGTCGAGAACAGTGAACTGGTACCACGCTATTGCGGCGTTACCTTGAGCAACCTACTTGTTGAACCTTCGCCTACTTGGTTGAAAAACAGATTAAAGGCCATAGGCCTAACACCAAAAAACAACCTTGTTGATGCTACCAATTACGTATTGCACGAACTTGGGCAGCCCTTGCATGCATTTGACGCGAATAAAATCAAGGGGCACAAGATTGTTGTAAAGACCTTGCCTACAGGAACTAAATTTACAACCCTAGATGGTGTTGAACGTACGCTACACGAAGAAGATGTCATGATTTGTGACGCCGAAAAGCCGATGTGTATCGCCGGAGTTTTTGGGGGGATTCATTCAGGAATTACCGAAGAAACCACTTCGATATTTTTGGAAAGCGCTTATTTCAACCCCGTATCCATCAGAAAAACTGCAAAACGGCATGGATTGAACACCGATGCTTCCTTTCGGTTTGAACGTGGTATCGATATTGAAAATGTAGAGTTCGCTCTTCGTAGGGCAGCGATTCTTATCAAAGAAATTGCAGGTGGCGATATTACCTCAGAGGTGGTAGATTTATACCCGAAAAAAGTTCCTTCGCATCAAGTATTCTTAAACTTTGACAAAATTCAAAAATTGATAGGTCAAGAAATTCAAAGAGATATGATCAAGAGAATCTTATCTTCATTGGATATTAAGGTGATGAACGTTACCGAATCTGGTTTAGGGCTTATGGTACCCTCCTATAGGGTAGATGTACAACGTGATGTTGATGTAATCGAGGAAATTCTCAGGGTTTATGGTTACAACAATATTTCCTTTACCAAAAAACTGAACGCTTCCATTGCCACTACCTCCAAATTTGAAGATCATAAGTTGCAGAAAATTATTGGCGATTATTTGGTTGCCAATGGTTTTTTTGAAATCATGACCAATAGTCTAACATCACCACAGTATTCCGAATTTTCAGATACCACCGAAGAAAAAAGTATGGTAAAGATACTGAATCCGCTGAGCACAGATCTTTCAGTTATGCGGCAATCGATGCTTTTTTCAGGTCTCGAGGCACTATCTCATAACATTAACAGAAAGAAACAGAACCTGCGATTTTTTGAATTCGGAAATACCTATCACAATTATGGTTCAGGAACCGAAGAGAACAAGCATTTAGCGCTTTTAATTACTGGCGATAGAAACGAAAGTAGCTGGTCGGCACCAGTTAAAAAAAATGATTTCTATTTTCTTAAGACAATCGTTGAAAATATTTTACTGCGACTAGGGATTAGGGATTTTAAGAACCTTCCAATAACTAAATCTGATTTTTCCGAGGGGATCTATTTGAGCTACAATAAAAAGAAACTGGTTAGCCTTGGTATAGTTAAAAAATCAATTATTAAGAAATTCGATATCAAACAAGAGATCGTATCGGCCGACTTTCATTGGGATACCATTTTGGAACTTCTATGTAAAAATGAAATTAGTTTTAAGGAAATTCCTAAATACCCTGAAGTCAAACGAGATTTCGCACTGTTGATCAATAACCAAACTACTTTTCAAGAAGTGCATGACCTAGCGTTTCAAACTGAGCGGACATTTTTAAAAAATGTTCAACTTTTCGATGTTTATACCGGCGATAAAGTGCCTTCGGGTAAAAAATCATATGCGGTAAGTTTTACCTTGCAAGATGCAAAAACCACATTGACCGATAATCAAATCGATAAGATCATGAACAAATTACGTTTGCGCTACGAGCAAGAGTTAAACGCCGAACTGCGCTAACAATTAGATCTTACTGGGTTTAATAACCCCATCTATTTCATGGATTACTCCGTTGCATTGGGCAGCATCGGCAAAAGTAATCATGGCAGTGTTTCCTTGGTTGTCGGTAAGAATGATATCAACACCTTTCATGGTGGCTACAATATCGTCTCCCTGAACGGTGGTAAAAACCGCCTTACCCATTCCCTGGCACATAGCCTTTAAAATATTGGAGGCGGTAAAATTTCCAGCTACAATATGATAGGTCATCAAAGCATACAGTTCTTTTTTGTTTTCAGGTCTTAACAGGGCCGACACTTCTTCTTTAGATAATTTTTCAAAAGCCCTATCGGAAGGTGCGAATAAGGTGAAGGGGCCGTCAAAACCCAGAATATCCTCAAGATCAGCTGCTCGCATTGCCGCTAAAAGCGTTCTGTGTCGCTCCGAACCTTCGGTGCTCGTTAAAATTGATTTTTCGACATTCGCGGCACTGGTAGGGAGGGCTATCTGAGCATTCATCAAAAAAGTAAAAAAAAGTAGCAATACGGCTATGGGGTAGGCCTTAGATTTCATAGGTTCTATATTTGGGAAACCTTTAGACGGTAAAAACATCGACGAAAGGTCATCTTGCATCGGCAATTTACAATTTAATGTGTATTTAGGTCATATTGAAAAGTGCGTTTCATAGAAATTAACAAAGTATTAACATAGTATGTGGTTAAACAAAAAAATCAGTTATTCTTGAATTATTTAACTTTACCGTACTGCTAAAAAA
>JBHJNU010000007.1:0-7357 GCA_050330515.1 Flavobacteriaceae bacterium
CGTAGGTGCTTGTTTCTGTTTGGCGGCTTTAAATGATAAGTTTATCCAAAAAAGGGATTTTTATAAAAAGTATTAAAACATAATAGGGTAATTTGCTTAGAGGTGCTATAAGGTTTTATTCAAATAGTTTGTTTGGCAGTTGTTGTTTAAACCATTTATGGTTAGAACCCCTATTCTTTATTTCATTTAAAGGTTTGAAGAGAATTTCTTCAAAAAATACCTGATGAACAATAACATGTTGCTATTTTCCTTGGTACTCTTTGGGTACGCCCTTAACATTCAGGACACAAAAAAACGCCAAACTTTGTCATCATTTTTGCCGATGACCTTGGGTATGGTAATGTTGAACCCATCGGGCCGAACCAGGTAATCTTGTTGATCCAACAGATTACCCATGGCATCGTGCAACTGCCAGGCGATCTGGATACAACGTGGCCAGTTGTCGGTGTCGGTTATGGGCGCGTTCCAGTTTTTTGGTAGGCCGGTGGTCTCGGTGTCGAATATCAGGTACATAAATTCTTCGTTTTTGGCAATTCTAGTCCGATAGCGAACTGCTTAGAATTGCACTGCTAAAATTACGCAAAATGCCAAGTTGAGTAGGCAGGAATGATAAAGAGTTATTAACCCTACTCATTCAAAATGCACTTGCTGTGATATTTGAATTATTTTTGCTTAATTTCCACCATATGCCCTTTTTTTCGTTCAAATCTTTTTCAAAACCTTTTCCCTTTGTTGAAAGCTGCAAAGGACAATTTCTAATTGCTTTGTTCTTCGGAGCGTTCACGTTTGCCTTCTTGTCCATTTTTGAGCCTTTTTTGGTAGATGAAATTGTGGTGAACAAGTATGGCTATCTACTAGGTTACGGTTTGGTCACTTTTTCCGTATTGTTCTTCACCCTAAGGCTGTTCACAAAGCTTGTCGATCCAGCGGTAATTGATGGTTGGACCCTCGGCAAAATGCTTTTGTTGATACTTTTCGAAATCTTTTTGATCAGCATTCTTAATTGGGTGTATTCCTACTTCTCAGGTCTTTATGATGAACGGCTCGAAAGTCCGTGGACCTATGGCTTTTATACCATCTCATTGGGCTGCATACCCATTGCCTTTTTTTTGATCTATCTCGAAAAGCGATTCGATCGTAAACATCAGAAGGAAGCGGAACAGGTATTTGCGGGCATAGTATCGCGAAAAAACCACCAATTGGGTGAAATGGTCCGGATAGGATCGGGTAATCAAGAACTTACCTTAGTACTAGACCAGCTACTCTGCATCAAGGCGTTAGGCAACTATGTGGAAGTTTTTTACCAAAAGGACAATATGTTAAAAAAGAAACTATTGCGCCAGTCACTTACAGAAATAGCGGATCAGGTAAAAGACCACGACTCGCTCAAACATTGCCATAGATCGTATATTGTGAATTTTAACAGAATTGAAAAAGTGCATGGCAATGCAAGAAATTTTAACCTACACCTGCCTGGTATTGATTTTACGGTGCCGGTTTCGAGAAGTTTTCCTGCCGAGTTGATCAAGAGCCTTAAAAAATAGGCCTGCCGTTTTAGGAAATCATAGGAATACATCTTGAAATCTAATCCTCCGCCCTCCCATTGGTCACATAGTTGTCCCGATGAGCACATTTTTAATCTCTGAACGCGAAACCTTGCTATTTTCGAGGTCTAAACACTAACCATAATTTTCTGCAATGTTCCTGTTCTGAAACATTTTAATACCTTTTTGATTTTTTGAACAACCCTAATTCCTCTACCCTTCCAATGCTTTTCGCTTACCCCTTCATAGCGTCTTTGTCTTTATAGATGGGATATGAAATCGCTAACCAGGTTTAAACTTTGATGCTCCCGTATTGATATCCTTATTACCTATGTATGGGATATCCGCTATTGAAGATCTAGCGAAAATGAACCGTTTATTTCCCTATTGAATGTCTGCTTTACAAGCATATCAGGATCAAGAAAGGAAAATTAGGGACGAAAAGTGGTCAAATACGCACCATTTAGTAGTGAACGAAAAAAGTTTACATCGTTTCTTTAAATAATTTGATACCTTTAGCATCTAAAAGCCATCAAATGAAAAATCTTCTTCTCCTACTACTTTCATTAGCTTCGTTCACCAGTGTTGAAAGTCAACAGAACTCGAAGGCCCGACCCAACTTCATCATCATCTTCGCCGATGATCTCGGCTATGGCGATCTTAGTTGCTACGGCAACCCCACCATCAAAACCCCGAATTTAGACCGTATGGCCCACGAAGGTCAAAAATGGACGAACTTTTATGCAGGCGCCAGTGTCTGTACTCCAAGTAGGGCCGCATTACTGACCGGTAGATTACCCATTCGCAGCGGCATGGCAAACAATAAACACCGCGTACTTTTTCCCGATTCGAAGAATGGCCTTCCGGCAAGCGAGATCACTTTGGCGGAACAACTGAAACAAGCAGGATACGCCACAGCGGCGATTGGCAAGTGGCATTTGGGCCACAAAGAACAATACCTGCCCACGAACAATGGATTTGATTATTATTTCGGAATTCCCTATTCCAACGACATGGATAGACTTCAGGGCGAGGAATACGATGACTACTGGAAACGCCCGAACGACAGTATAAAAACCGAACATTTCAACGTGCCCCTATTCCGAAATACTGAAATCATAGAAAGACCCGCCGATCAAAATACGATTACCACGAGATATTCAGATGAGGCCGTTTCCTATATCAAGCAAAATAAAGACAAACCTTTCTTTGTCTATTTAGCGCACAATCTTCCACATATTCCATTATTCGTCTCAGATGAATTTAAAGGAAAAAGCCAAAGGGGACTGTATGGAGATGTGTTGGAGGAAATCGATAACGGCGTGGGTAAGCTTTTGGAAATGTTGAAAGAAGAGGGATTGGATGAAAATACCATTGTTGTTTTCACTTCAGACAATGGGCCGTGGCTCCCCTTTAAACTAAATAGTGGCAGTGCAGGATTGCTACGCGCCGGAAAAGGCTCCACTTGGGAAGGCGGCATGCGCGTGCCGGGTATCTTTTGGGGGCCGGGCATTATAAAACAAGGACTAGTGACCGACATAGGTTGCACGATGGATCTCTTTACCACCTTTAGCAAGATGGCGGGCGTTGAAATACCCGATGACCGTATCGTCGATGGTGTCGACCTCAGCGGAACTTTGCTCCATCGCGAGACTAGCCCTAGAAATGATATGTTCTATTACCGGGGCACCGAGCTCTTTGCCGTTCGTTCGGGTGATTTCAAGGCACATTTTATTACGCAGGGCGTTTACGGACAATTTGGCGAACGTGTGGTTCATGAACCACCCATACTTTATAATATCGGTCAAGACCCTTCGGAGCGGTTCGATATCGCCGCGGAACATCCAGAGATCATCCAACAAATCAATGAAATGGTAAAAGTGCATCAGGCGAAAATGGTAATGGGCAAGGATCAATTGGCAGAAAGGGAAGCACAATAAATCGTTTCAAGAGTATTGCGTATTATTCAAATTGAAGTATATTTGCACCCGCTAAGCAGTTAGCTGATTAAAATTTAACCTTATTATTTCCTCTACAGAGATAAAAGGTGGAACCAAAAGAGAATTAATAACCAGGGTCGGGCACCCTACAAATTAATGTGATATGCCAGTAAAAATTAGATTACAGAGACACGGTAAAAAAGGAAAACCATTCTATTGGATCGTCGCCGCCGATGCACGGGCAAAAAGAGATGGTAAATTCTTGGAAAAATTAGGGATCTACAACCCCAATACCAACCCAGCTACCATTGAACTCAATATTGACCATTCGGTCACTTGGTTACAGAACGGGGCTCAGCCTACCGATACCGCCAGAGCCATACTTTCTTATAAGGGCGCTTTATTGAAGCACCACTTGTTAGGCGGGGTTCGTAAAGGAGCGCTGACCGAAGAACAGGTTGAAGAAAAATTCAACGCTTGGCTCGCACAAAAAGAAGCCGCCGTAGCCGATAAGGTTGGTGGATTGGACAAAGCGAAAGCCGATGCGAAGGCTGCTGCCTTGAAAGCCGAGAAGGAAGTAAATGCGAAGCGTGAGGCGGAAGCTGCCGCTGCATTGGCTCCTGAGCCAGTTGCCGAAGAAGTTGCCGAGGTAGCTGAAGAAGTTGAAGTTTCAGCCGAGGAAGCCGTTAGCGAAGCAGCTCCGGCCGCAGAAGAAGCACCAGCTAAAGAAGAAGAATAATCAATCTGAAACGATGCAAAAGGAAGATTGTTTCTACCTAGGCAAAATCGTTTCAAAATATAGTTTTAAGGGAGAGGTACTAGTCAAGATCGATACCGACGAACCTGAACTGTACGATACAATGGAATCAGTTTTTGTCTCACTTAGAGGCAATCTGATTCCATTCTTTATTAAAAGATGTCGCCTTCACCGATCCACCCTTTTGCGAATCGATTTTGAGGAAGTGACCAGTGAAGACGATGCCAACAAGATCATGGGATCTGAACTTTATCTGCCGCTTCGTTTTTTACCGAAATTGACCGGAAACAAATTCTACTTTCACGAAATTATCGGCTTTACCTTGATAGATGAGGTTCACGGTAATGTAGGTGTGGTTCAAAGCGTGAACGATACGACCTCGCAGGCCATTTTCGAAGTACAAAAGGGTGACAAGCAACTTTTGGTACCCATCACCGATGATATCATAAAAAAGGTGGACCGCGACAAGAAGACCATTGAGGTCAGAACTCCAGACGGCCTAGTAGAACTCTATTTGGGATAAAAATAGCCGGTACGGTTTAAGTACCTAATTCCTGAAAAATCTAAAAAATAATTTTAAAACATATTCAAAAACGATATACATTTATTGCGATATAATTTAAATTGTTTCACGTTCTAAGATGATACATCCGCATACAGAACTACGGTTCATAAATGCTTCGATTGGGCATGGCGTGGTCGCCACAAAGTTTATTCCAGCAGGAACAATTACATGGGTTCTTGATAAATTAGATCGTGAATTCACACCCGAGGAAGTCTCGAAAATGGAGAACATCTATCGCGACATCCTAGATACGTACACCTACCGTAATAACAAGGGTAATTTTGTGCTTTGTTGGGATCTTGGCCGTTATGTGAACCACAGTTTTAACAGCAATTGCTTGACTACCGCCTATGACTTTGAAATTGCCATACGCGATATACACCCCGGTGAACAGTTGACCGACGATTACGGCTACCTCAACATTAGCCAACCTTTCGAAGCGGAAGACGAGGGTAGCGACAGAAAAGTGGTTTATCCCGATGACCTTTTAAAATATTACAAGATTTGGGATAAAGAACTACTTACCGTCTTTGGCAAAATTCCGAACCTAGACCAACCGCTGAAATCGTTACTAAGCGAAAAATTATGGCAAAAAGTGCAGGACATTGCCACTGGTAAGCGCAGAATGGACTCCATTCGCAAGAATTACTACGAAAATTCGGCGATTTAGTACCCAGTACCAATAATGCTTCTACCCTTTTCAAGGAAGCCTTACGCTGTCAACGCTGCCTGACAGTAGGCGAGGCACTTCCTCACTTCTTCCACGGCATTGGAGCCTTCGGGCACAGCATACTCCAGCTCTACCGTAACAGGAAAGGTATATTTTTCATCCCGTATCAAACGCAATGCTTCTACAATAGGGGTATCACCCTTGCCCCAAACAAGATTGCCCTTATTATTTGCGGGTGTTTGCCTATCCTTTAAGTGCATACTTTTGATGCGGTCATGCTTGGCCTTCATGATGTCTAAGGGTTCTGTATTTCCGGCGGCAACGTAATGGCCAAGGTCTAAGTTTAGAGCGTTGAATTCCGATTGCTGTAATGCGGTATCCCAAAGTGTGGGCGTCTGTTGTTCGTGCCCGTGATAACCTACATAAATACCATGCTTTTTTGCAAATTTCCCCAAACGCAAGGTATGGGCATCATCGCTAGGGTGCTCAACGGTAACTTGATTCGCGCCCAACAGTTTTGCAATCTCCATGCCCCATTCGATATCTGCATCCGAACTATCCTTTTCAAAGGTGTTTCTTGGTTTAAACGCATAAATGGAAACTCCCGCATTATGGTACATTTTGCGAAACTGAACGAACTTATCCCTGTCGCAGGTTGCCCGCCAGTACGAAACTTTTTTATTGTATTCCTCTTGCAGCACCAACATTTCGGCTAGTTCTTTCTGCTCATCATCAGAAATGGTTTCTTCCCGCTGTTTTCTTCTCAAGCCCCACATCGCACTCATATTCAAGGTACTTTCAGGTCTGCCCGCAAAGACTTCTGCGGGATCTCCTATTAGTTCAATCGCGTTGATACCACTGTCTGTGATATACTTTAATGTGGCTTCGGCACTTTGATCTTCCATACTACGGTAGGAATAGGTAATAACCCCAATCTGCACGCCCTGAATTACCGAGTTCGGTTTCTTGTAATATTTAAGTATCGCCGGGGCACTGAAAAGCGAGGGGCCCGCCAAAGCTATACCGGCCGTCGCTACGGCCGATTTTGAAATGAATATTCTTCTACTTGCACAATGTTTTAGATGTTTCATGTGGTCTCTTTTGATGGTTACCTTTTTGTATTGATGAATTTACGGAATTTATTGCGAAGTTTTAATTTATTCAAACCCCTTTAATTGGGTATTTTCAACATTAGCTGCCCGTTGAACCGAAACCTAATGTATTATCTTTAAACCTTGTAACTAAACTGTTAGGAATGAAAAAAATACTCATTTTAGTAGTACTTATCGGCTTTTGCGGCTGCAATGAAAAGAAAAATACCGTTGCGCAAAAAAGTGAAAAACGCCCCCCCAACATCGTCTTGATATTCACCGATGACCAAGGTTACCGTGATGTTGGCGTTTTCGGCGCTTATGATATCGCTACCCCGAACCTAGACCAAATGGCGGCAGATGGCGTTCGGCTCACAAGTTATTATGCGGCCCAAGCGGTATGCTCAGCCTCCCGGGCGGGCATCCTCACAGGTTGTTACCCCAACCGTATCGGTATACACAACGCCCTTGGCCCAGACAACACCCATGGCATAAACGCATCGGAAACAACTATAGCAGAGATGCTCAAGGCCCAAGGGTACAAAACAGCTATTTACGGCAAATGGCATTTAGGGCATCATGAAAAATTTCTTCCTACAAGGCACGGTTTTGATGAATGGTTCGGTATTCCGTATTCTAATGATATGTGGCCCTTTCACCCGCAGCAGGGGACAATCTTCAATTTTCCCGATTTACCCCTTTATGAAAATGAAACCATCATCGACACACTGTTGGAACAATCACAATTGACGACCCAAATTACAGAGCGCAGTGTTGATTTCATCAATCG
>JBHJNU010000008.1:0-24617 GCA_050330515.1 Flavobacteriaceae bacterium
GTTGTCTGTTGATCTTATTCTTAAGCGGTTATTGCAATGCACAAATCACTGGCAAGGTAACCAACGTTGATCAAGAACCACTGCCCTTTGTAAATATTTACATTGAAGGAACTTTAGACGGCACTACCACCAATGACAGTGGCATCTATGAATTAGATTTGCCGAAAAAAGACCAAGTCGTTATTGTTTTTAAGTATTTGGGTTTCAAAACGCTAAAAAAGACAATCGACGTTGGGAAAGATGGTTACGAACTTAATGTGGTTCTTATTGAAGAAGGTGTAGAACTCACGGGTGTTGAACTCGTCGCTGATGCCAATCCTGCGATCGAAATTATGAGAAACACCATTGCCACAAGGAAGAAAATTAAAGAAAAAATAACCAACTACACGGCGCGTTTTTATTCCAAAGGACTCATAAAAATAAAGAATGCCCCAGAGCGGATCTTGGGTATGGACTTAGGTGATTTTGGAGGCGGACTTGACTCTACCCGAACCGGCATTGTTTACCTTTCAGAAACCATTTCTGAAATAGCACAAGCCAAAGGAGCGCTTAAAGAAAAAATACTTGCCTCAAAAATAAGTGGTGATGACAACGGATTTAGCTTCAATGCCGCCATGGACGTCAATTTCTCACTCTACGATAATACCGTAGAACTAGGCGGTCAACTTATTTCACCTCTTGCGGAAAACGCCTTTTCCTATTACACTTATCGATTAAAAGGCACCTTTTATGATGACGGCAACAGACTCATCAACCAAATTGAAGTAAGGCCCAAAAGACCGCAAGACAAGACCTTCAGCGGCACCATTTATATCGTTGAAGACGAGTGGGCCCTTTATGCGGTCGATTTACAAATTACAGGAAAGCAAGCCCAAATCGCGCCCGTTGACACGCTGCACTTAAAGCAAAATTTCAATTATTCGAAAAAATACGATGCCTGGCTCAAAGTGTTACAAAGTCTAGATTTTGAATATAGCATTTTGGGTTTTAAAGGCGATGGAAGGTTCACCGCTGGGTACAAAGACTATAATCTAGCACCTCATTTTACACGCGGTGATTTTAATTCTGAAATCTTGTCTTTTGGGCAAAATGCGAACACAAAAGATAGTTTATTCTGGCAAGACCAAAGACCGGTACCCTTGACCCTTGAAGAATCGGGTGACTATAAGCTTAAAGATAGTGTTCAAACCATACGGAAAACACAAAAATACCTTGACTCCGTTGACGCTACCGGAAATAAACCCAAACTGTCATCTTTATTTTTCGGCTATACCTATAGCAACAGCTTCAAGAAAAAATACTTTACCGTTACCACACCCATGGAAAACATAAACTTCAATACCGTGCAAGGTTGGCATGGCTCTTTTGGCCTCAGTTATCTGAAGTTGTTTCAAGAAAATGAAAGTCGGGCCTTTCAGATGAAAGCACTTGTGAATTATGGCCTGTCGGACAAAAGATTTAGGCCTACGGCCACATTAAACTATAGGTTCAATAAGATTTCGAGGCCGATCATACGTTTGAACCTTGGCAACGAGGCGAGGCAGTTCAATAACGATGAACCCATTTCCCCTTTAGGAAATTCGACCGCGTCACTTTTCTTTGAAAGAAACTTTGCAAAGTTCTACGACCGTACATTTTTAGAATTCATACACTCGCAGGAAATTATCAATGGCCTACAGGCCACCATCAACTTGGGCTATGAGGATAGGAAACCCCTATTCAATCAATCTGATTTTACCTTTTTTGATTCTGAAGACAGAGGCTACACCTCGAATCATCCATTAGAGCCAGGGAATTTTGAATCGGCCGTTATTGAAAATCATACCATTGCCAAATTGAACATTGACCTAAGAATTCGTTTTGGCCAACAGTACCTCAACTATCCCGATGAGAAAATCAATATTGCCAATGAAAGTTACCCTTCAATGTTTCTAGGTTATGAAAAAGGTTTTGCCTCCAGTTCGGTAAGCAACCACTTCAGCCAACTTAAAATCCGTCTTGAGCAGTCTTTTAATGTAGCCAACAAAGGTAGATTTTCTTATAATTTGCGAGCAGGAACCTTTATCAATGCCGACGATATCTCCTTTGTAGATTACCAACACTTTAATGGAAACGAAACCTATGTTACACGAAAAGCCTACACTGAATCATTTTTTTTACTGCCCTACTATGCATTTAGCACGAATAGAAAGTATTTCGAAGGGCACGTAGAACACAATTTCAACGGCTTTATTATGAATCGGATCCCCCTTCTAAAGCACCTTAATGCGCATTTGATCATTAACGGCAATCTTTTGGTTACAACCGCGAATAAACCCTATTCAGAATTTGGAATTGCCCTGGGAAACCTCGGTATAAAAAAATTCAGATTCTTAAGAGTGGGCTATGTCCAAAACTATTTTAATGGTTCGGTAGAGCGAAATCTGAACCTGGGCCTGCAATTTTAAATCGGTGCAATGGTCCTTTTCATACTTAAAACATAGATGGAGATTATTCTCGACGTCACGTGCGTTTCCAAAAATATGGCGTAAGTAGAATCAATACTGTAAAAAGTTCGAGTCGGCCCGCCAACATCAAAAATCCGCACCACCATTTACCGATATCGGGCAAACTGTTAAAATTGAGTAACGGACTCAGACTACCAAAAGCGGGACCAACGTTACCCAACGAAGAAGCCGCACCACCGATCGCCGATACAAAATCGAGGCCCATGGCCCCTAACCCCAATGACCCGATAATAAAGAGCAACATATAGAGCACAAAGAAGGCGATGATGTTATATACGATATGTTCCTTAACCGTCTTGTCATTATAACGAACAGGAATTATGGCATTCGGATGTAAGGTTCGCCTGAACTCCAAGAGCCCGTTTTTGATGATCAATAAATGCCGCATCACTTTAATACCCCCGGCGGTGGATCCTGCAGAACCTCCCAAGAACATCAGTCCGAAGAAGAAAACAGTTAAAAACGGTGTCCAGGCGGTAAAATCGGCCGTAACGAACCCTGTCGTCGTAATCACGGACAACACTTGAAAAAGGGAATGCCTAAAGGCACTTTCTCCGGGGCCCAGTACCATCGGGTGGTACTCCGAAACCTGAACGTTCGCATTGAAATACACCACTAATGCGACCAATACGGTGAACAACACCACAAAAGCAGTATAGTACTTAAACTCTTCATCTTTGATAATACGCTGCACTTTGCCTTTAAAGGCAAAATAGCTCAGAACGAAGTTCGAACCTGCCAAAAACATAAAAAACATTACAATATACTGGATCAAGGGTTGATCGTTCCAATAGGCCAGGCTGGCATTTTTTGTTGAGAATCCGCCCGTAGAGAGGGTTGCCATGGCGTGGTTGATCGCGTCAAAAAAGCTCATTCCCGCTAATTTTAATAACAGGGTTTCCGCTAACGTGTAACCAAAATAGATATACCAAAGCCTTTTTGCGGTATCGGTGATCCTCGGATGAAGCTTATCCGCACTGGGGCCAGGTGCTTCCGCCGCATAGAGCTGCATACCGCCAATACCCAACAAGGGCAGAATGGCGATGGCGAGGACAATGATCCCCATACCGCCGATCCAATGCGTCATGCTGCGCCAAAAAAGTATTCCCTCGGGTAGGGCTTCGATATCATCTAATATAGATGCTCCTGTGGTCGTATACCCAGAAACGGTCTCGAAGAACGCGTTGGTAGTATCAGGAATGGCTCCTGAAAACAAATAGGGCAACATTCCAGAAATCGACATGACGATCCAACCGAAGGTAACGATGATATACCCTTCCTTCCGTTTAACCTCCTTCTTATGGTCACGGGTGCTGAACATAAAGGCACCACCGGTGAACATGGAAACAATGGAAGCCAAGGTTATATCTAAGGTCGCCCCGTCGTTGTAAACAATACTCATCAAAGCGGCCAATAGCATGAAAAGCCCATTGAAGAGCAAAAGCAGACCCATGATGTGGAATATGATTTTTGAGTTAAGACCCATCACAAGAACAATCTTTCGATTTTCGGAATCGCTTCAGGCAAACAGCAAACCACAACGCGGTCACCTGCCTTTATCTTAAAGCCCCCTAGGGCGATGACTCCTTCCCCATCGCGAACTACACCACCTATTGTGGCCTGTTTCGGAAAGTCAAGTTCACGAATGATACTACCCGTTACCCTAGAATTCGGTTTGACCACAAATTCTAAGATCTCGGCGTTCAAATTGTTCAGACGCATCAAGGCCACGACCTCTCCTTTTCTGATATACCTGAAGATTTTATCGGCCGCCAAAAGTTTCTTATTGATCAAGGTATCAATACCAATGGAATGGGAAAGTTGAAAATAGTCCATATTCTCAACGAGCGCAATGGTCTTTTTAATGTGCTTCGACTTTGCCACCAAACAAGACATGATGTTGGTCTCAGAATTTCCGGTAACCGCAATAAAGGCATCCATAGACTCTAAACTTTCCTCTTCCAGCAATTCTACATTTCTTCCGTCTCCATTTATGACCAGGGCGTTCGGCAGGTCATCGGAAAGGTCGAAGGCCTTTTCCTTATCCTTTTCGATGAGTTTCACGTTGAATTTTTTGGCACAAAGGTCACGGGCAGTTTTGAAACCGACCTTACTTCCTCCGAGGATCATCACATTCTTGATTTCTTCCTTCTTCTTACCCGTTAATTTGTAGAGCTCGTCTACACCCTCTGAAGTGGTAATGAAATATACTTGGTCGCCTTCCTTAAAAACAGTATCCCCGCGGGGAATTACCGTGAATTGAGTACCCAGGCGTTGCAAGGCAATTGGCATAAAATGCAGTTCAGGAAAAATCTTTGCGGCTTCCCTGACCATCTTACCCACGAATGGCGCCGACCTGGGCAGTGAAACTCCCACCATGGTCAACCGACCTCCCTCGAATTCATAGGTATCGTTAAAGGCCGATTTGTTCAACAATAGCTGAATTTCCGCTGCGGCCAATTCCTCTGGGGAAATAAGCTCGTCGATGCCAAGATCCTTGAAGTTGATCATTTCTTTATTGTCTACGAATTCGGTATTCGAAATTCGCGCAATCGTACGCTTGCAACCCAATTGTTTGGCCAACATACAGAGCGTTAAATTCGTAGTCTCTGAAGAGGTTACCGCGATCACTAAACTTGAATCTTGAACCCCTGCGTCCTTTAGTAGCGAGATAGAGGTGGCATCGCCCTTTAGTACGCGAATATCCAAATGGTTATCGGCATAGCTCAGACTTTCTTTGTTCGTATCGATCAAGGTAATATCTTGAGACTCGTAAGAGAGTAATTTTGCCAAATGGAAGCCAACTTCGCCAGCCCCAGCAATTATGATCTTCATTTAGTTACTGTTGTAAGGGGTTGGTGTAAAGAATCCCAATCCGCCATGAGAAAGAAATGTACATTCGGACACAAAAGCTTTTTTAAGGCCCATTTCAAGAAAGGTTTGCAAATATTGCGGTACAAAATTACGTAAATTTTGAATCATCTTCTATAAAGTAAACCCAAAATAACCATGCTGTTAACCCTCATAGGTGCTGTTTATTATGTCGAACTAGTAGACCAACATTAGCTCGATATCGTATCTTTGCCGAAAAATTGCACCGAATGCCCGAAAAAGTTACTCCCTATAAAAATTCAGAACTTGGCAAAAAAGAGCAGGTCACTCAAATGTTCGATTCCATTTCTGGTAACTATGACGGCCTCAATCGTGTCATATCTTTCGGGATCGACATCAAATGGCGAAGGCGCGTGGTGGCCATTTTGAAAAAAAAGAAACCCAATAGCATATTGGATATTGCCACCGGCACGGGCGATCTCGCCATCAATATGGTAGAAACCGGTGCCCAAAAAATTGTAGGTCTTGATATTTCTCCGGGCATGCTTGAAGTAGGAAAAAACAAGGTGGCATCGAAAAATTTAAACCAAACCATAGAGATGATCGTTGGTGACAGCGAAAACCTGCCGTTCGAACCAAATAGCTTCGATGCGGTTACGGTGGCCTTTGGTGTGCGCAATTTTGAGACCCTTGAAAAAGGGTTGGCAGAGATTTACCGTGTTTTGAAACCAAAGGGCACCTTTGTGGTGTTGGAAACTTCGGTACCCACTAAAACACCCTTTAAGCAAGGCTATCGAATTCATTGCAACTATGTACTTCCCCTTGTTGGGCGACTGTTCTCAAAAGATCGTTCGGCCTATACCTATTTATCGGAGTCCGCTGCGGTCTTTCCCCATGGCGAGGCCTTCAACAATATTTTGCGGAAAATCGGGTTTATAGAGGTAACGGACAAGCCTCAAACTTTTGGGGTGGCCTCCATTTATGTAGCCACAAAGTAATCTATGAGAACTCTTTTTTTTCTTTTTGCAGCTCTACTTTTCTTAGGCCAGCCATTACTGGCACAGTTCAATGAAAAACCGGTCTTGAATATCGAGAACAAAGACAGAAGGTTCCTGAACTATGGCTACTTTTTGGGTATCAATCAATATGACTTCAAATTCGATTACAAGAACAATACCGATGATATTCTGGTAGATAAATCCACGGGCTTCGTAGTGGGTTTGATCGGCGAAATGCGCATTAACGAATTTTTAGACCTCCGATTCGAACCCGGGCTGGCATATAATGCGCGAACATTAGGTTTTCCTGGGTTTACCGAAGAAAGAGATGCCATTAGGGAGGTAAAATCTACCTATATCAACTTTCCGCTACTTCTTAAGGTCGGCACACGGCGCCTTGGAAATTTCAAACCCTTCGTGGTTGGTGGGGCTTCCGCGTCGTTAAATTTAGGTAGCAATGAATCGGCACTTGACGATAATGAGTCGGGTACGTTCAGAATGACGAAATGGGTCTATAACTATGAACTTGGTTTCGGTATCGATTTTTATTTGGAGTACT
The DNA here is from genome assembly GCA_050330515.1 of Flavobacteriaceae bacterium. GTDB lineage: Bacteria > Bacteroidota > Bacteroidia > Flavobacteriales > Flavobacteriaceae > Maribacter_C. The sequence goes on from JBHJNU010000008.1 coordinate 6,897, forward strand.
TCAAGTTCACCCCCTCTGTGCGCGGTATCTTCGCCATCACCGATGAGTTGATCCGTGATAATGACCCCAACAGTCCGTGGACGGGCAATATCGATGCCCTAAGAACCCGTGGGCTCTTTTTGGTCTTAACCTTTGAGTAGAACGGTTACCATCCGTCACCTCCGAATCTCGTTCAATAGAATAGAAGTCGCGCTAGCAACATTTAAGCTTTCAGCAGTCTTTTTCCCGAACTGGGGAATGGCGATTTTTTTGGATGTCAATTTTTCAATTTCCTCTGAAATGCCGTTCGCTTCGTTCCCCATCACCAAAATACCGGCTTTGGGAAGTTTTTCAGAATAAACGGAAGAACCATTCATAAAAGCCCCGTATACAGGTCGGCTTACCTCCTTGAGAAAAACAATGATATCGGTATACACCAAATTAACGCGAGCTATAGAACCCATTGTCGCCTGAAGAACTTTTGGGTTATAGCAGTCGACGGTAGTCGCCGAGCACACCAAATGCCGTATGCCGAACCAATCACAAAGGCGAATAATGGTACCCAAGTTACCAGGGTCACGCACGGCATCAAGAACCAGGACCCAATCACTAAAATCGACCTTCTCGGCTTTGGGCATGTGAAAAACCCCAAGAACCGTATTGGGTGTCGTAAGCGTACTCATTTGTTTCAGTTCCCCTTCCGATATGGTTTCGAAGGCCTCTTCTGAAGTTGCCAAAATCCGCGGATCCGTGGTATAAAGTTGATAAGGCCTGAAATCTGAATCCAAAAGCTCGTTCACCACCTTAATTCCTTCGGCAATAAACAACTGATGCTGATTTCGGTACTTTTTTTGATGTAAGCTTCGTATCAGTTTCAACTGACTTTTAACAATCATTGCGCTTTGAATTTGTTCAACTCAGACAAACTACTTGCAAATATCACATTTTGTACCCATACTTTGTCCATTTTTAAACATTAGCCCAGCAAGGGTTTAAAAAGAACGCGGCCTAAACACAAAAACCGATATTTTGCTTGCCAAATAATTAGTTTAAGTGAATTCAATGTATTTTTGAACTCTATGAGGCGTGTTTTGCACTTTACCAACTACAAGGCTAAAATAAGGGTACTCTTCTTAGCTCTGGCGATCACGTCATGCAACTCGTTAAAAAGGGTCGATGATGATCAACTTTTGATTCGGAAGAACAGTATTACGGTCGATAGTATCAAAATAGTAGACGAGAATATTGAAAGCCTTGTTATCCAAAAAAAGAATGCCACACTGCTAGGCTACCCTCTGCGACTGAACCTTTATAATCTGGCCAAAGTAGATGCCGACTCCTCCTATAATGCTTGGCTGTACCGAAAAGACAATAGAAAAGAACGCCTGGATAATTTTTTGTCGGAAAAACAGACCAAACGCCTAGGCGAATCTTTTTTAGTAAAAGGACTGAGCGAGTGGCTGAAGGAAATAGGAGAGCCGCCAGCGGTCTTAGATACGGCCCTCACGAGAAAAACTTTAGAAAGGCTTAACAAATATTACAGCAGTAAAGGCTATTTCAACAATACCACCACCTTCAAGATCGACAGTTTAAAAAGAAGACAGCGCGCAGCGGTCGATTATCAAATTGAATTGGGAGAACCGTTTATCCTTGATTCCGTTTATGAGAATATCGCGTCAAAGGCAATTGATTCACTGTACAACTTGAACAAGGACGAATCTTTTGTGAAATCGGGCAAACGGTTCGACATTGACGACTTTGAAAAGGAACGCGGACGCTTAACCTCTGTTTTCCGCAACCATGGGGTCTGGAATTTTCAAGAGAGCGCCATAAAATACGATATCATTGCCGACACCACTAGATTGGGAGACGACCAGAAAATGAACATCGAACTGAATATTGATGACCTTAAAAAGCGGAATGAAAATTCAGTGACGACCGAAGAGTACAAAGTGTTCACTTTTGACAAAATCAACATCTATACCGATTATTTTACCGAAGACCAAGGCAATTTCAAATTCCAACGCTTCGGTAACTACACCATTTATTATAGAGACAAACTGCGCTTTAGACCCAAGACCCTTACCGATGCCGTTTTCTTCAAAAAAGACAGTGTTTACAGAGATTTGGATAGAATACGCACCCTGCGGCAAATAACCAGTCTCAATGTGTTCAAGTACCCTTCGATCACCTTTTTAGAAGATAGCACACGTACAAATCTTACGGCAAACGTTTATCTTACCCCAAGGAAAAAATATTCCTTCGCGCCGAATTTAGAGGTGACCCAATCGAACATCAGCAGGCTTGGTCTGGGCATAAACGGGTCGTTGGTATCTAGAAATGTATTTAAAGGGGCAGAAAACCTCAGTATCTCGGGCAATGCCTCCTATGGCCTATTGCGAAACAGAGATTTCGCAGAAGACTCATTTTATGAAATCGGGGGCGATATCAGTTTGAACTTTCCCAGAATTTGGCTTCCCCTGATCAATACCGATAAGATTATTCCCAACTACATGCTACCCAAAACCAACTTAAAAATGGGTACCACGTTTCAAAAAAATATAGGTTTGGACAAACAAACCTTCAACACCATACTAGGTTATAGTTGGAGACCTACCGATTTTGTCAGCAATTCTTTAGAGCTACTGAACGTGCAGTTTGTGACTAATCTCAATACGGGCAGGTTCTTCAGTGTTTACCGGAATACATATAATCAATTGAACAGCATTGCCGACAACTTTGCCGATGATCCCGATATTGCCGCTTTATTTAATCGTGATGACCCGGCAAACCCAGTATTGCGATTACCAGATAACAGCCCTCAATCGGTCGATGGGCCGAACCAGTTTATAGCGGCCGTTAGCGATGGATTAGTAGAGGGCATTACCCTGCAAACCCAAGACAGCATCAATCGTATAGAGGAAAGAAGGAATCGCCTTACGGAAAACAACCTCATCTTTACCACCAACTACACCTTCAATAAGAACAATCGCCAAGGTGCTACCGACAATAGTTTCTATCAATTTCGGTTCAAGGCAGAAAGCGCGGGCAACCTTCTTTCCGCTATCTCATACTTGATTCCTTTTTTTCAAGAAGACGGCAAACTCGAAGTTTTTGGAGTCCCCTACTCCCAATATATCAAAACCGAATTCGACTATATTAAATATTGGGATTTGAGCCATTCGAATGTATTGGCCATGAGAAGTTTCGTTGGCATCGCCGTGCCCTATGGCAATGCCGACAACATTCCCTTTTTGCGTAGTTACTTTGCCGGCGGGGCGAACGATAACAGGGCGTGGAGACCCTATTCATTAGGCCCCGGAAGGACTTCAGCCGCCAATGATTTCAATGAGGCCAACCTTAAATTGGCGTTTAATCTCGAGTATCGCTTTCCCATTGCGGGGAATTTCAAGGGCGCCCTTTTCGCAGATGCAGGTAACATTTGGAACGTTTTTGACAATGTCGATGATCCCGAGGCCACTTTCAATGGCCTTAGCTCATTGAAAGATATTGCCCTTGGCTCCGGTTTCGGTATACGCTATGATTTCACCTATTTCGTTATTCGTGGCGATCTGGCCTTCAAAACCTATAACCCAGCCGAAGAACAATCAAAAAGATGGTTCAGGGATTATAATTTAGCCAATTCTGTTTTACAGATTGGTATAAACTATCCGTTTTAGTACTTTTGCCCCCCAGAGATTCTTTTGAAGATCGTGTAGAATTAAAAACTAAATAGAGACAATACTATGGCCCACAATATCAAACCAGGCGTTGCCACAGGTGATGAAGTACAAGAAATTTTCAATTATGCAAAGGAAAAGGGCTTTGCCCTACCCGCGGTAAACGTTATTGGTTCCAATACCATTAACGGGGTTTTAGAAACGGCTGCCAGTCTAAAGGCGCCCGTTATCATTCAATTCTCGAACGGGGGCGCCCAGTTCAATGCAGGTAAAGGCCTATCGAATGAAGGTCAAAAAGCGGCCATACTCGGTGCGGTGGCCGGCGCAAAGCACATACACCAATTAGCAGCTGCCTATGGCGCTACCGTAATCCTACATACGGATCACTGCGCCAAAAAATTACTTCCATGGATAGACGGCATGCTAGAGGCCAGCGAAGCACATTTCGCCGAAACTGGCAAGTCATTGTTCAGCTCGCACATGATCGACCTTTCTGAGGAACCCATCGAAGAGAATATCGAAATCTGTAAAAGCTATCTAGAGCGCATGTCAAAAATGAACATGACCCTTGAAATAGAATTGGGTATTACCGGCGGAGAGGAAGATGGTGTCGATAATTCGGGCGTTGATGATTCAAAGCTTTACACCCAACCCGAAGAAGTGGCCTATGCCTACGAAGAGCTTTCAAAAGTGAGCCATAGATTCACCATCGCAGCAGCTTTTGGCAATGTACACGGTGTTTACAAGCCCGGCAATGTAAAGCTGACCCCGAAAATTTTAAAAAATTCGCAAGATTACATTTCAAAAAAATATGGTGTTGGCCACAATCATATCGATTTTGTTTTCCACGGTGGTTCAGGATCTTCGGTCGAGGAAATTCGTGAGGGTATCAGCTACGGTGTGATCAAAATGAACATAGATACAGATCTGCAATATGCATATTTAGCAGGTGTACGAGATTATATCCAAGATAAAAAAGACTATCTTCAAGGTCAAATCGGCAATCCGAACGGAGTGGACGAACCCAACAAAAAATATTATGACCCTAGGGTTTGGCTTCGCGAAGGCGAAAAAACCTTCGTAGAGCGTTTGAAAAAAGCCTTCGAAGATTTGAACAATGTGAATACTCTTTAATATTCGATTCCGGATTTAATTATGACAGATATGACATCATGGTTTAAACGAAAGGAAAAAGGAATTCAAACGGCGACAGAAGAGAAAAAAGACACCCCGAGGGGGCTTTGGTACAAATCTCCGACCGGTAAAATAGTAGAGTCAGATGAACTGGCCAAGAATTTTTATGTAAGTCCGGAAGATGACTATCATGTTCGCATAGGCAGTAAAGAATATTTCGAGATTTTCTTTGATGACAACAAGTTCAAGGAACTGGATGCCAAACTGACCTCAAAAGATCCTTTAAAGTTCGAGGATACCATAAAATACGCTGATCGTTTGGCCGCGGCACAAAAGAAAACAGGTCTGCATGATGCCGTTAGAACCGCGATCGGAAAATCAATGGGTAAAGATGTTGTTCTGGCCTGTATGGATTTTGCCTTCATCGGCGGGTCTATGGGAAGTGTGGTAGGTGAAAAGATCGCCCGTGGGATCGACGAGGCCATCAAGAAAAAAACCCCTTTCGTGATGATATCCAAATCAGGTGGCGCGCGTATGATGGAAGCGGCCCTTTCTTTAATGCAATTGGCAAAGACATCAGCGAAACTGGCCCAATTGGCAGAAGCTGGCCTACCCTATATTTCGCTTTGCACAGATCCTACCACAGGTGGTACCACCGCTTCTTATGCCATGTTGGGCGATATTAATATTTCAGAACCCGGTGCTTTGATCGGTTTCGCCGGTCCGCGGGTGGTCAAGGAAGCGACCGGAAAAGAATTGCCCGAAGGCTTTCAAACCGCCGAGTTCGTGAAAGAGCACGGCTTTCTTGATTTTATAGTACACCGTCGCGATCTGAAAAAGAAGATCAATCTTTATATTGACCTGATACAGAACAACCCGATTAGAACTTAGGAAAAGGAACAAAGGCGAATAACATAAAGCCGCAGACCTTTATATCAATGAAATAAAAGCATCTATCAAGTTCCTCAATTGCAAAAAATTCTTATATTTGCCGCCTGATTGAAAACCAGTCAGATACATAAAAATCATTTTAACAATATTAGCATGTATTTAACTAAAGAAGTAAAAGCCGAAATTTTCAAGAAACACGGCGGAAAAGCGGAGAACACCGGTTCTACCGAAGGTCAAATCGCATTGTTCACCCACCGTATCAATCATTTGACAGGTCACTTGAAGAAAAACCATAAAGACTACAATACCGAACGCTCACTTGTGAAACTGGTTGGTAAAAGAAGAAGTCTTTTAGATTATATGATCAAGAACGATATCGTAAAATATCGTGAACTTATCAAAGAATTAGGTATCAGAAAGTAATTGTAAAAGAGGGGAGCCATGCTTCCCTCTTTTCATTTTGACGCCCAGAAATTGACTGGGTTTCAGTATACAAAATTTCAAAGTCCTGAAATGAATTCCCTCGGGAAAAGGCAAATTAAAAGCTGCACACGGTTTTTCATTGGTCAACACAACACACACAACAACTCCGACCAGTAGAGACAACATGTATTGCGTCTCTGCAGGCGAAAAGACCATTGTTTAACAGTCCGTCATAAGGCGGATTAAAATCAAATTTATGATTCCAAAAGTATTTAGAGAGGTCATCGACCTCGGCGACGGTAGAACAATTTCTATCGAAACCGGAAAATTGGCAAAACAGGCGCACGGTTCTGTTGTTGTTCAATCGGGCAAGTGTATGTTGTTATGTACAGTTGTTTCAAACTATCAACAAAGCGATGTGGACTTTCTTCCACTAACCGTAGATTACCGTGAAAAATTTGCCGCATCGGGCCGTTATCCGGGCGGGTTCTTCAAAAGAGAAGCAAGACCCAGTGATGGCGAGGTATTGACCATGCGATTGGTGGACCGTGTTTTACGTCCGCTTTTCCCAAAAGATTACCATGCAGAAACACAGGTAATGATCCAACTGATGTCTCATGATGAAGATGTGATGCCAGATGCCATGGCAGGTTTGGCCGCATCGGCAGCTATCCAACTTTCCGATTTTCCATTTGAATGCGCTATTTCTGAATGCCGCGTGGGCCGCATTGATGGTAAGTTCATCATCAACCCCACCAGGGCACAATTAGAAGAGTCAGATATCGATATGGTAATCGGCGCCTCTGCCGATTCGGTTATGATGGTAGAAGGTGAGATGAAAGAGATTTCGGAAGAAGAAATGACCGAAGCTATAAAGTTCGCCCACGAAGCCATCAAAGTACAATGTGCCGCACAGCTTAAATTGGCCGAGGCTGTTGGTAGAAAGCAAGTTCGTGAATACGAACCAGAACGGGAAGACGAAGGATTGGCAAAAAAGGTGCGTGAGCTCGCCTACGATAAAGTGTACGCAGTTGCCAGGTCAGCTTCGGCCAAGCATGAAAGAAGTGCCGCCTTTTCAGAGATAAAAGATCAAGTAAAGGCAACTTTCTCGGAAGAAGAATTGGCCGAGAACGGAGACTTGATCTCTAACTATTTCTACAAGGCCGAAAAAGCCGCCGTAAGAGATCTGACCTTGAACGAAGGATTGCGCCTAGATGGTCGCAAGACCGATGAGATCAGACCAATCTGGTGCGAGATAGATTATTTACCATCAACACATGGTTCGGCCATCTTCACCCGTGGAGAGACCCAGGCCCTCGCCACCGTAACTTTAGGAACCTCAAGAGAGGCGAACCAAATAGATATGCCTTCTTTTGAAGGGGAAGAGACGTTTTACCTACACTATAACTTCCCTCCATTTTCAACCGGGGAGGCAAGACCAATTCGAGGAACCTCTCGTAGGGAAGTCGGTCACGGCAACTTGGCACAACGCGCGTTGAAGGGTATGATTCCGAAAGACTGTCCATATACGGTTCGGGTAGTTTCCGAAGTATTGGAATCTAACGGATCATCTTCCATGGCAACCGTCTGTTCGGGCACTATGGCCTTAATGGATGCAGGGGTTCAATTGAAGAAGCCTGTTTCTGGTATTGCGATGGGTTTGATTACCGATGTAGAAACCGGTAAGTACGCAGTGCTGTCAGATATCCTTGGCGATGAAGACCACTTGGGCGATATGGACTTTAAAGTGACCGGTACGGCCGATGGTATTACCGCCTGCCAAATGGATATCAAGGTAAAGGGACTATCCTATGAAATTCTTGTAAATGCCTTGAAGCAGGCACGAAACGGTAGGTTGCACATTCTTGAAAAATTGGTAGAAACCATTGCGGCACCGAATGCAGATGTGAAACCCCATGCACCGAAAATGGTAACAAGAACAATTCCGAACGAGTTTATCGGCGCGTTGATCGGACCCGGAGGGAAAGTCATCCAAGAATTGCAAAAAGCGACCAAGACCACTATTGTCATCAACGAAGACCCCATTACAGAGGAAGGTATCGTTGAGATTCTTGGTACAAGCCAGACCGGTATCGATGCCGTATTGGCTAAAATCGATTCGTTATTGTTCAAACCGCAAGTTGGCGAAGCCTATAAGGTAAAGGTTATAAAAATGCTAGATTTCGGAGCTGTGGTAGAATATTTAGATGCCCCTGGCAATGAAACGCTACTTCACGTTTCAGAATTGGCTTGGGAACGTACCGAAAATGTTACCGATGTCGTGAACATGGGCGACGTTTTCGAAGTCAAATATATGGGTACCGATCCAAAGACCCGAAAAGAAAAGGTGTCGCGAAAAGCGTTGTTACCCAAACCGGAAGGTTATAAGGAAAGACCCCCAAGAGATGATAGCAGACGAGATGATCGTCGCGGTGGCGGTAGAGACGACCGTAATCGCGATCGTAAACCAAGACGCGATTAAAACGCACTAACTTAAGTATGGAAGGACCTCAAAAATTTATTTGAGGTCTTTTTTTTGCAGTTTAACGGAAAATTAAACTTTTCCACACCCTTTTGTAACATTACGCAAGTTTCTACGTATAAGTATATGCAGTCTATAAGACACGAACTTAATACCTTAACATGAGACAGCTTAAGATTACAAAACAGGTCACCAACAGAGAGACCGCATCTTTGGATAAGTATTTGCAAGAAATCGGCAAAGTAGACCTGATTACAGCAGATGAAGAAGTAGAATTGGCACAACGGATCAAGGCAGGCGACCAAGCTGCCCTTGAAAAACTTACAAAGGCCAACCTTCGATTCGTGGTATCGGTAGCCAAGCAGTACCAAAACCAAGGCCTTACCTTACCCGATTTGATCAACGAAGGCAACTTAGGCTTGATCAAGGCGGCACAACGTTTCGACGAGACCCGTGGATTTAAATTTATCTCCTATGCCGTTTGGTGGATCCGTCAATCTATTTTACAGGCATTGGCAGAACAGTCACGTATCGTTCGTTTGCCATTGAACAAAATTGGCTCGATCAACAAGATCAACAAAACCTTCGCGTTCTTAGAGCAGGCTCATGAGCGTATGCCTTCTGCCGAAGAAATCGCCAAGGAATTGGACATGACCGTTGAAGACGTAAAGCAATCACTGAAAAACTCGGGCCGTCATGTATCTATGGATGCGCCTTTGATCGATGGCGAAGATTCTAACCTCTATGATGTACTCCGAAGCGGCGAATCTCCAAATCCGGATCGTGAGTTGTTGCATGAATCGTTGCGAACCGAAATTGAAAGAGCTTTGGAAACCTTGACACCAAGAGAAGCTGATGTTATCCGTTTGTACTTCGGTTTGGCAGGGCAGCATTCCATGACGCTGGAAGAAATCGGCGAAACTTTTGATTTGACCCGTGAAAGAGTACGGCAGATCAAAGAAAAAGCGATCCGTAGATTAAAGCATACTTCAAGAAGTAAAATTTTGAAAACCTATCTCGGATAGGTCATTGCATTATTTTTTATGTTAAACTATCCCTAAATTGGATAATTGGCATATATATTGTAATTTTATAATAACAACAGTTTATCATGACTGTTCGTTTTTTGATTGATGAATAAACTCCGGCTGATTACCGGAGTTTTTTGTTTTGTACAGACCACTTATATTCTCTATTCCAAGGTCTTCAACTGATTTTTAACTTTTAAGTCGCGATTATTAACAAATCCCATAGTTTCCAAAAGAATTACTATATTTAGATGTAGAACTTATTTTAACTTTTTTCCTTAAAACCTCCTTAGTCATGCAAAAGTTCATGTATCTATTGTTCGCCTTATGTATTTTTTCCTGCAAAGAAAAATCGGGCGATACCCAAAACGAAAACGTACCGCCGGCAACCACTACCGAATGGAGCGGTGAAAGAATTGACACGCATGCACATTTCAAATATGACCGCGATTATTTAGAACCGTTTATGAAAAACCGTAAAATGAAAGCGGTTTTGGTAGATGTGTCAAAAATAGATGCCACAGATTCAATTTCCGTAGAAAGAAGTTGGGACGAATATGTCGCCCTTGCCCAGAAACATCCTGACCTATTTTGGTTATGCTCCTCGCTCATTGGAGTTGGCATCGACGCACCCGATTTTGCGGAAAAAGAAATTGCGCGACTTACCAAAGAAATTGCGCAAGGAGCCAAAATGGTCAAGGTCTGGAAAAATTTCGGTATGGTGACCAAAGACAATGCGGGCAATTACATACAGATCGACGACCCAAGATTGCAGCCGATATGGAATTTTCTGAAGGCCCAAAACATTCCGGTGATCGCACATATTGCGGAACCACTGCAAGCATGGAGACCTTTGGATCCTAAAAACCCCCATTTTGGTTATTATAGCGAGCACCCTGAATACCATGCCTATAATTTTCCTAAAATTCCGTCTTATGAAACGATCATTGCTGCAAGGGATAATTGGATAGCCAAAAATCCGGATCTACAAATCTTATGTGCACATATCGGAAGCATGTCTCATGATGTTGACATGGTTGCGGCACGTTTGGATAAATATCCGAACATGAAAGTAGAATTGGCAGCAAGATTTGGTGATCTCGCCACTCAAGACTCTAAAAAAGTGCGTGCTTTTTTCGAAAAATACCAAGACCGTATCATGTTCGGTTCAGATTTTGGAAACGGTCAGGTACAAGATTCCCTCTCCCATGAACAACTTGTTTTGGAACAAGAAGAACTCGCAGCACAGTATGATCTGCTAGACGCCTATTTAAGCTCTTCCGATACCTTATTGATCAGGGGCCAGACCAATGTTGGCCTTGCCCTACCATCTGAAGTGCTTAAAAAAGTATATGTAACGAACGTGACGGACTTTTTGAAACTGAACTAATTCCGCCAAGAACATCGTAAATAAAACCACACCTTTGGAAGAACAGCCCAATAACCCATTACACGGTGTAAAATTGGTTGAGATTTTAGAGTATCTCACTCAAAATTATACTTGGGAAGATCTCGCAGGGCAAGTAAACATTAATTGCTTCAAGAGTAATCCATCTATAAAATCAAGTTTGAAGTTTCTACGCAAAACCCCCTGGGCACGGGAAAAAGTGGAACACCTATACCTGCAATCCATTAAAAAATAAATGGCCTTCAATATTGTACTTATTGAACCGGAAATTCCCAACAATACCGGAAATATCGGTAGGTTGGCCCTTGCTACCGGTTCACATCTACATCTAATAAAACCTTTTGGTTTTGAACTGGACGACAAGCGCCTAAAGCGTGCCGGACTCGATTACTGGCAACATCTAGAGGTATCCATCTATGAAAGTGCAACTGCTTTTTTTTCCATTCACAAAGACAAAGAAATGGTTTTCTTTTCGAGCCACGGCAAAGAAGAACATTGGTCGATCCCTTTCACCAATGACTTGTTCTTGGTTTTTGGGAAGGAATCTGTTGGGCTGGGCACAGAAATTACGAGCCAGCACTTGCTCAAACTATATAAGATTCCCCTATACAGTGAACACATCAGAAGTCTAAACTTGGCCAATGCCGTTGCCATTGTAGTTTATGAAGGCTTAAGGCAAATACGTTAAACGAACAAATTTCTAAGTTCTGAGTACTGATTTTTACTATATTTATATAGAACCAATCATCACTATAACTATGCTTAAAATCACCATCCGCCTTTTCGCCCTGTGCGCCGTTCTCCACGCCTGTAAAAAAGAGGCCGAAACGGCTATGGTACAGGAAAAAGAAATTGAATTCAACCTGCCCGAAGGCTTTGTACTCGAAGACCTTTACCACCCGAGCCAGAACGACCAAGGTTCGTGGGTTTCGTTGGCTCAAGGGCCTGATAACACCATTTTCGCATGCGATCAGTACGGTAAGATATACCACTTCAAAACACCTGCAATAGGCAGCACCTTGAGCGCAAAAGATATTACGCCCCTTTCAATTGAAATCGGAGAAGCCCATGGCCTGCTCTGGGCCTTCAACAGTCTTTATGTAGCGGTGAATAAAGATTGGGACGATGACATACCTGACGATCAAGAAAACGCAAGTGGCATCTACCGAATTACCGATTCTGATAAAGATGGCACTTTAGACCAGGTTCAAATGCTCTTAAAACTTGATGGCGCCGGAGAACACGGCCCACATAGTTTTGTGCTATCACCCGATGGCAAAGAGATCTATTTCATAGCTGGTAATCATACGTTGATTCCTGAATCTGTTTCAAAGAACAGCCGAATTCCTACCAATTGGGGCGAGGATAATCTGTTCGAACCATATCTAGATGCACGCGGCCACGCCAATGAGATCAAAGCCCCCGGTGGTTGGATTACAAAATTCAACCCGGAAGGAACAGCATGGGAATTAATATCAGTGGGTTACCGCAATGCCTTTGATATGGCCTTCAACCAAGATGGCGAATTGTTCGCCTACGATGCCGATACGGAATGGGACATTGGTATGCCCTGGTATCGCCCCACACGAATTTGTCATGTAACCAGTGGCAGCGAATATGGTTGGCGGACAGGATCGGGCAAATGGCCAGAATATTATCCTGATGCGCTGCCTGCGGTACATAATCTAGAGCAAGGCTCGCCTACCGCAGTACTTGCGGGTTCCACATTGAATTTTCCCGCCAAATATAAAAACGGACTTCTCATCATGGACTGGAGCTTCGGAACGGTTTATTACATCGATTTGAAAACCAAGGGAAGCAGCTACTCCGCCGAAAGATCGGAGTTTCTATCGGGTACCCCCCTACCCCTGACCGATATGATCGCGGGCGTAGACGGCAACCTTTATTTTGCAACGGGCGGCAGAAGAATAGACTCGCATTTATACCGACTCCGTTATGTCGGAACGGATGTGGTAACACCCGAAGCTACTGCCGATACCGATTCAGAAAAACTAAGGGCACTTCGTAGATCTATAGAAAAATATCATTCTGCACATGCTGCAGAAGGTATTGCCCTAGCTTGGGATAACCTGAACCATGATGATCGCTATATACGCTATGCATCGCGCGTTGCATTGGAAAATCAGCCTGTGGATCAATGGTATCCCTTATTTCTAGCTGAAAAAGAATCCGAAAAAATAATCGAGGCGAGTATTGGTCTAGCCCATCAAGGTGATTCTTCGCTGCAATCTCAAATTCTTGGAAAACTGATGACGATTTCATTAGAAACACAAACGTCAGAGCAGCAACTGAACCTATTGAGGGCCTATGAACTGCTTTTTATCAGAATGGGTAAGCCCAATGCCGCAGACCAATTGGCTATCGCCAAAAAACTAAAAAACTACTTCCCGCATGCCAATGATGCAATGAACCGTGAGCTTGGCCAATTACTACTGTATCTAAAAGCAGATGGCATAACAGAGGGACTGGTAGCGCTATTGGAAAAAAACACGCAAGAAAGAAATACAGATACCAGCAAATACCTCTCCGAGGAAACAACAAACCGCAGTGAACAATACGGGCCGTTGATTCGAGAGATCATTGCAAAAATGCCGCCTAGCGAAGCCATCTACTATGGCGTACTGCTCAGTCATGCCGAAACAGGTTGGACCAAAGAGGCGCGCGAAAAGTACTTTAACTGGTTCTATGACGTACTCAATGCCAAAGGCGGACTAAGCTTTAAACCCGGCATGGAGAATATTCGTTTGGCCGCCATGAAAAATGTACCTGATTCGGAGAAAGCATATTTCCAGGAAATGTCGGGCGTATATTCTCCTGAAACCGCGATTGCGGAACTACCCCAGCCGATTGGCCCTGGAAACGAATATGGCGGTAGGGAAATAGGTCAGCTGGTGTGGGGCGATGAGCTAGCAGATTACAAAATTGACTATGAGAGGGGCGCTCGTGCCTTTCAAGCGGGTATGTGCGTGCTATGTCACCGCGTTCGCGGTGAAGGAGCAGGTGTCGGGCCCGATTTGACCCAGGCCCACACCAAGTTCAACAACTATGAAATGCTCTTCGCCACCTATAGCCCCAATGATGAAATCTCAGATCAATATGCCAACACCCTTTTTCATATGAACGATGGTAAAAAGATTTCGGGCAGGATCAAATCTGAAACTGATGCCGTAGTAACCTTGATGCCCAACCCGTTTAATGATAGTTATACGGTCGAAGTGGTTAAATCGGAAGTCTCTAAGCGAGAACTATCACCATTATCACCCATGCCGTCAGGGTTGTTGAATCGCTTAAATCCGAAAGAAATCAAAGACCTTTTCGCCTTTTTACAAGCCGGTGGGGATCCCAATCACGACGTGTATTCCGAGAAAAAAGACCTCTAATTTTGAACAAAGACCAGATCTATTTTGCTGTACCCCGTGGCCATTCAGGAATACGACGACGTGCATGGCCCTTTAACAGCCATCGCGCAGAAGCTATGCCCATCGGCCCACGTAACAAAAAAAGAATGAGGAATCAACCCTACTGGTTTTCAGACCAAGTTCTGACCGTAAATGACCCTATATTCGAAAAAACCATACTCATGAAAAAAACCACCGCACTTCTATTATTCATGTTCGTCCTATTTTTTGTGCCTTCAGTATTGGCACAAAAAAAGGGCAAGATACAGACCCCGAAGCCAGAACCTTTAGACAAAAGTTTTTATGAAGGTCTTAAGTGGCGAAATATCGGCCCGAACAGAGGTGGTCGCTCCCTTGGTTCTGCAGGTAGTCCGGGCAGACCAAATGAATATTATTTTGGCGCGACGGGCGGCGGACTTTGGAAAACCACGGACGGTGGTCAAGAGTGGGAGCCCGTAACAGACGGGCAGGTGACCAGTTCATCGGTCGGAGCGGTTGCCATCGCCGAAACCAACCCTGATTTCGTTTATATAGGTATGGGCGAAGTACAGTTGAGGGGCAGCATCACCCAAGGCGACGGGGTGTACAAAACCAAGGATGGAGGAAAAACATGGCGTCATTTAGGTTTAAAAGAGACCCAGGCCGTTGCCCGAATACGAATACACCCTACCAATCCAGAAATTGTTTATGTAGCGGCCTTGGGCCACCCGTATGGCGACAATGAAGAACGAGGTGTGTTTCGTAGTACCGATGGGGGCACAACATGGCAAAAGGTATTGTACGTAGGTCCGAAAGCGGGCGCGGTAGATCTGATCATCGACCGCAACAATCCAAAGGTTATCTATGCCAGTACCTGGGAAGTACAACGTAAGGCTTGGAAAATGTGGGGCGGTGGCGGCAACTCAAAACTATGGAAATCGACCGATGGGGGTGATACTTGGTCAGACTTGACCACTAATCAAGGAATGCCCACAGCACCCATAGGCAAAATAGGCGTAACGGTCTCCCCCGCAGATTCTAATCGGGTATGGGCGATCGTTGAAGCGAATGAAGGTGGGGTTTTCCGCTCAGATGACGCGGGCAACACGTGGGTAAGAGTCAATGAAGAGCGCAAACTTAGGCAACGTGCCTTTTATTATTCAAGAATATATGCGGATCCCTGGGACAGGGAAACCGTTTACTGTCTCAATGTTGAATTCCATAAATCTACCGACGGTGGTAAAACATTTGATAAAAAGATAACTGTACCACACGAAGACAACCATGATCTTTGGATCGACCCCAACAATCCTGATCGCATGATAAGTTCCAATGATGGCGGAGCCGTGGTCAGTATCAATGGAGGTAAATCTTGGACAGAAGAGGACTATACCACAACACAGTTTTACCATGTGATGGCCACCAGCGATGTGCCCTACCATGTGGCAGGTGCACAACAAGACAACACAACCTTGGCCATGCCCAGCGAGGGTTGGGAACATATGCAAGCCAATGGCCCGAACCACGGTTGGTATTATGAAGTTGGTGGTGGAGAAAGCGGGTGGATTACCCAACACCCGGTAAACAAAGATATCTTCTATGCAGGAAGCCAAGGTGCACTTTTGACCCGATATGATCGCAGCAACGGGCAGTCAAGGGATATTCAAGTATACCCGAGGTTCTTTTCCGGTGAACCCGCTGAGGCCCTGCCTGAACGTTGGCAGTGGACCTTCCCCATCATGTTCGCCCCTCAAGACCCAAAAGTCATGTATACCTGTTCTCAGCACGTTTGGAAAACGGTCGATGACGGACAATCTTGGGAAAAAATAAGTCCGGATCTAACCTATGCCGATCCGTCCACCCTTGGCAAAACCGGGGGTGTGATTACCATGGATATGAACGGCCCTGAAATATATGCGACCGTTTTTGCACTTGCCCCTTCTTTTCATGACATCAATACCATTTGGGCAGGATCTGATGACGGAAAAATTCATATTACTCGTGATGGTGGTAAAAACTGGGCAGATATTACCCCGAAAGAGCTACCTAAATTTTCGCGGGTAAGTATTATCGACGAATCAAAACATCGGCCAGGTACCCTATTCATAGCGGCCAATCGTTATCAGGTAGATGACCGACAACCCTATGTTTTCAAAACACATGATTATGGCAAAACATGGACGAAAATTATCGATGGAATCGCCGACGGTCATTTTGCCAGGGCCATCCGCGAAGACCATGTGCGCCAAGGGCTTTTGTTTTTGGCAACGGAGCACGGTGTTTATTTTTCGATCAACGATGGCGAACTTTGGCAAAGTCTACAACTAAAACTGCCCGATACCCCTGTTCGTGATCTGGTCATAAAAGATAACGATGTAGTTTTAGGTACCCATGGTAGGGGTTTTTGGATATTGGATGACATTCAGCCCATTAGACAGTACAAGAAAGAAATGAAAGACCAAACTGCGGTACTGTTCGAACCGGCAAATGCCATACGTGGTATTTCGAAAGCATCCGTTCAGTACTATCTTAAGGAACAAATGGATACGGTCACTTTTGAAATTTTAGATCGTAACGATAAACTCATCAATACCTTTACCGGAAGTAAGCCAGCATATAAAGAAGATCCCAATGTACCCCGTTGGCTAAGGGGAGGTTCGTCTAAACCAACAACTGCCAAAGGCCTCAACACGTTTACATGGGATCTGCGCTATCCCGGTGCTACTGCTTTTGAGGGAATGATCATTTGGAGTGCAAGACCCCAAACAGGACCCAAAGCCCCCCTTGGGAATTATAAAGTTCGAATGAAAACCAAAGATGACATCCAGACCCAAGCATTTGCGATTCTTATGGACCCAAATCTTAAAGGAATTTCGGAAGCCGACCTAAATGAGCAATTTGACCTGGCAAACAAGATCATGCAGAAAACATCAGCGGCCAATGAGGCGGTGATTCAAATTAGGGAAGTTCGTAAACATTTGGAAACCCATAAGAAAGATATACCTGATTCCGCGTATGCCAACACGGTCGTATCCTTTTTAGAGAAAATAAGGGGAATAGAGGAAGCGCTGTACCAGGTAAAGAACCAATCAGGTCAAGACCCCCTTAATTTTCCTATAAAATTGAACAATCGATTGGCCGCCCTAAGGCGCAGTGTGGAAGATGGCGACGCAAAACCCACTGATGGGGCCTACAAAGTTTTCGCAGAACTATCTGCAGAGCTTGAAAAACACCTGGGTGACCTGAACACGGTGATGCAAAGCGATCTATCAAAGGTGAACGAGGTCTTAAGAAATAG
>JBHJNU010000009.1:0-41111 GCA_050330515.1 Flavobacteriaceae bacterium
TCAATGTTCTTCGGTACGTGGGCTAAAAACGGCCCCGATACTTCGGGGGAACCCGCGACCTCCATCCGCCCTTTGTCGGATGGCGCTCTACTCCCGAGACTTCGGGAAGCTATTTTCGCGTTCAATTCACTATTTCAATGTTCTTCGGTACGTGGGCTAAAAACGGCCCCGATACTTCGGGGGAACCCGCGACCTCCATCCGCCCTTTGTCGGATGGCGCTCTCTACCTACGGATCTATTTCAAATGCCTAAGAGCGTATCATCTTCTTCAGATGCGGATGCAAATTTAATACATTTCTAGAAAAGGCAAAGAAATATTTTACAAAAGAAACAAAAGCTTTTTCAGGCCAAGATCGATCGGTTTTTAGGAGGTGGCTTTTTTATTTTTGGTGAGTAATCTTTTGATCTCGTTCAATTTCATCAGGGCCTCTACGGGGGTAAGGGTGTTGATGTCTAAATGGGTAATTTCTTCCTTGATCTGCTCAAGTAGGGGGTCATCAAGATTAAAGAAACTGAGCTGCATTTCATTTTGTGTCGAATGAAGCTTGTCTGTCAACTCTTCACTGGAATGAGACTTTTCCAGTTTTTTCAAAATCTTATTGGCCTTGTTAATCACTTGTTGCGGCATTCCGGCCATCTTGGCCACATGAATTCCAAAACTATGTTCACTGCCACCCGGAGTTAGTTTTCTAAGGAAGAGTACATTGTCTTTCAGCTCTTTGACCGATACGTTGAAGTTCTTTATTCGATCGAAAGTGGTACTCATTTCGTTAAGCTCGTGGTAGTGCGTCGCGAACAGGGTTTTCGCCCTTGCCGGATGTTCGTGTAAGTATTCGGAAATGGCCCAGGCAATTGAAATGCCATCGTACGTGCTGGTACCGCGACCAATTTCATCAAGCAGCACCAGACTGCGCTCTGAGAGGTTGTTCAAGATAGATGCGGTCTCGTTCATCTCTACCATAAAGGTAGACTCGCCCATGGAGATATTATCGCTCGCGCCCACCCGGGTAAAAATTTTGTCTACATAACCAATTTTGGCAGATTCCGCGGGTACGAAGCTACCCATTTGAGCCAATAGTACAATTAGCGCGGTTTGACGAAGAATAGCCGATTTACCGCTCATGTTCGGCCCTGTGATCATGATCAACTGCTGGCTATCACGATTAAGAACTACATCGTTGGCAATGTAGGGTTCGCCAATTGGCAGGCGTTTCTCAATGACAGGATGCCGTCCTCCCCTGATTTCGAGTTCTGTTGAATCGTTCATTTCGGGAGCGACATAGTTGTTTTCCTTTGCCAATTGTGCAAAGCCGCAAAGACAATCTAATTGAGCGATTTGATAGGCATTGTTCTGAACAGGGGCTATGTATTCTTGCATCCAGACTACCAATTGCGAGAACAATTGCTGCTCCAGACTTAAGATGCGTTCTTCGGCTCCCAAAATCTTACCTTCGTATTCTTTAAGTTCTTCCGTGATATAGCGTTCCGCGTTGACCAAGGTCTGTTTTCGGATCCATTCTTCGGGTACTTTGTCTTTGTGTGTATTTCTAACTTCGATATAATACCCGAAGACATTATTGCAATCTATTTTTAACGAAGTGATTCCTGTTCGCGCTGTTTCCCGTTCCAACATTCGGTCTAAATAGTCCTTCCCTGAAAAGGCAAGGCTGCGTAATTCGTCTAGTTCTTCTGAATAACCATCGGCAATGGTTTTGCCCTTCGAAATCTGTACCGGGGCTTCCTCGTTCAACAACTGTTTTATTTTGCTACGCAGAAGGTCGCAAGACTGAAGTTGGTCGGCCATTAGCCCAAGTGCTTCGTTCTTGCTTTCAGATGTCAACTGCTTTACCGGTACAATGGCCTCCAGTGAATTTTTAAGTTGAATAACTTCTTTGGGATTTATCTTTCCCGTGGAGACCTTTGAGATGAGACGTTCTAAATCGCCCATCATTTTAATATGCCGTTGTAGTTTCTGGTGCACGGGCTCATCCTTTAACAGGTGCGAAATTACCTGGTGCCGTCTTTTGATTTTCTCGATGTTTTTCAACGGCAGGGCCAACCAACGTTTTAAGAGGCGACCCCCCATAGGGGAAGTGGTCTTGTCGATAACATCGAGAAGGGTTACTGCGTTGTAGTTGCTTGAGTGATAGAGCTCCAAGTTTTTGATCGTAAAGCGATCCATCCAAATATGCTCTTCTTCCGCAACGCGCTGCAGTACATTGATATGCTGTAATTGTCTATGCTGTGTATCGGAAAGATAATGCAGCACAACGCCCGCTGCGATAACACCATGAACCAAATGGTCTACCCCGAAACCCTTCAGGGTTTTGGTCTTGAAATGGTTGGTAAGCGTTTCGCGGGCATAATCTTCTTGAAATACCCAGTCTTCGGTAAAAAAGGTGTGGTAATTGTTTCCAAAGAGTTCTGAAAACTCCTTTTTATTGGCCTTGGATACCAAAACCTCGTTAGGGGAAAAGTTCTGAAGTAGTTTGTCTATTTGTTCCTCGTTGCCTTCGGAGGTCAAAAACTCTCCTGTTGAGATATCTACAAACGATATTCCAAGAAACTTGCGCCCAAAATGTACCGCGCATAGAAAGTTGTTCGATTTTGAATTGAGAATATCATCGTTCATGGCTACCCCAGGGGTTACCAGTTCAGTAACACCTCGTTTTACGATGGTCTTGGTCATTTTTGGATCTTCCAGCTGGTCGCATATCGCAACACGCTGCCCAGCCTTGACCAATTTCGGCAGATAGGTATTCAGTGAGTGGTGGGGGAAACCGGCCAATTCGGTGCGGTCACCGCCATTATTGCGATGTGTTAGTATGATTCCTAAAATCTTAGAGGCCTTAACCGCATCTTCTCCAAAAGTTTCATAGAAATCACCAACACGAAACAACAGCATAGCATCAGGATATTTCGTCTTGATCGTATTGTATTGTTGCATCAAAGGGGTTACCTTCTTTGTTGTTTTGTTTTCTGCCAAGGATACTTTTTTTGCGTTGAACTCTCTATCTACCGAACTAAAACGAATGTACTATTTTTGCCTTGGAAACAAATTGTCTGTTGATATTTTGGGATAACTTTTCAGGTATTGCCCAATTGGGTAAATAGCGTTAGGTCTTGTAAATGGAAAAATCGACAGGAAGACCTGAAAACTCATACAAGGAATTAACAAATGCGAAAACTTAGTAATGAAGAATTGAATCGATTAGATGTCGACGCTTTCAGGGCAGCGAGTAAAACCCCGTTGACGATTGTACTAGATAACATTCGTAGTCTTCATAATATTGGGTCTGTGTTCAGAACGGCCGATGCCTTTTTAATCGAAAAAATATATTTGTGTGGCATTACAGCGGTGCCGCCGCATAAAGACATTACCAAAACAGCGCTTGGGGCTACCGAAAGTGTCGCCTGGGAATATCGGGAACATGCGGTTGAACTTTTAAAAGAGCTACAATCGATTGGCCATGAATTATGGGCGGTTGAGCAAGCGGAACAGGCTACTTTTTTAAACGAATTCGAAATCGATACTAGCAAAAAATATGTATTGGTTTTTGGCAACGAAGTAAAGGGCGTGTCGCAAGCGGCCGTGGATATTTGTGACGGGGTATTGGAAATTCCCCAGTTGGGTACAAAGCATTCGCTTAATGTTTCTGTAAGTGTTGGGGTCGTGGTCTGGGATCTTTGGTCTAAAATGAGATCCTAAAAAAACCCCGCCAGTTTCGGGGCACAGTATAAAAAGGAGTTAGTTGGTGGTAATTTAGGTTTTCTAATAAAGAAAATACATTCGATGTATGCGAAAAATCACAAAGGGTTACCTTAACCGGGCAGGGTAACGGCGAACCTTGTAATTTGATCCATGATGGCTTCGTAGTCTACTTCATTCTCCACAAAGTCAAGATCACCAACATCGATAACTAAAGTATTCTGTTCAGGATAACTCTTGATAAATTCAAAGTAGCCTTTGTTGATCTTTTCCAAGTATTCTGGCGCGATGTTCTGTTCATAGGTCCTGCCCCGTCTTTTGATATTTTCAAGTAGGCGCCCTGTGGTTTGGTAGAGGTAGATATATATTCTGGGCTTTCGTACTTCTTTGTACATCAAACTGAACAACTTGCGGTACAAGGCGAATTCATCTTTTTGCAAGGTTACCTGCGCGAAAATAAGTGATTTATAAATATCGTAGTCGCTGACCATAAAGCTTTTGAAAAGGTCGTATTGCGAGGTGTCATCGCTAAACTGTTGGTAACGGTCTGCCAAAAACGACATTTCTAAAGGAAAGGCGTACCTATTCTGGTCTTCATAGAATTTAGGTAGAAACGGGTTGTCGGCAAAACGTTCGAGAACCAGCTTCGCATTGAAGTCTTCCGCTATTTTATGGGCCAGGGTGGTTTTTCCCGCGCCGATGTTTCCTTCTATCGCGATAAAGTTGGTATGGCTAAAAAGTTCTGCCCTGTCTTTGAACAAACGGTTGGGTATCTTTTCTAATTTTCCTCTGTCTTTGCATTCTTGAAGTAGGTTACGGGTGTCTTTGTGCAATACAGGATGATAGAATTGTGGCGCGATGTCGGCCAGCGGCTTGAGCACGAACTTCCGAAAGGGCAATTCTGGATGCGGAATGACGAGCTTATCGGTAAAAAGGGCCTCGTGTTCGTAATATAGTATATCGATATCCAATGTTCTCGATGCATATCCTTTCTCCTCAAAACGGATTCGGCCCAGATCCCTTTCAATTTTGAGCAGGTTCTGCAGTAATTCTTTGGGCAATAAATTGGTTTTCACCGAAATACAGATGTTCAAAAAATCGCTGGCTTCGAAACCCCATGAACTACTTTCGTAAACAGGCGAAATCAACTGTACGTCACCGATGTAACGATGTATTGAAAACACCGCATCTTGAAGGTTGTTCAAGCGGTCTCCCAGATTGCTTCCTAAAGAAAGGTACGTAGTTTTGGGGTTGCTCATAAGTGCCGCCAAAGTACTAAAAAGTCATGGTGAGTTCATTATCTTTGCTAAAAACTAAGCTATTTAAAATGAATTTTTTAAGAAATCTTCTAGCCGCGATCTTAGGTTGTCTGTTCGCTTTCGGAATTATATTTATGATGTTCTTCATTTTTGTGGCGCTAATAGGAAGCGGCGAAGATACGGTGACCATAAAATCCAATTCGGTTTTGGAACTTCAGATTGAAAGTCCGGTCAGTGATTACGTAGGTGACATCGCCGATGATCCCTTCGCTATTTTCAGTGGGTCTTCGATAGGGCTTGATGAAATTTTGAATGCCATCAAGGTTGCAAAGCAAGACATGGATATCAAGGGAATCAGTATCAACAATATTTTCTTAATGGCCGGCCTTGCCCAAACACAAGAAATTAGAAAGGCCTTGGTAGATTTTAAGGAAAGCGGCAAATTCATTTACACCTATGGGGATTTCTATATGCAGAAAGACTATTATCTGGCGAGTGTGGCTGACTCCATCTTTTTGAACCCGGTTGGGGCCATGGACTTTAAGGGACTCTCTTCCGAGGTGCTTTTCTTCAAAGACCTACAAGAGAAAACGGGGGTAAAAATGGAGGTCATTCGGCATGGTAAGTACAAAAGTGCCGTAGAACCCTTCTTGTCCAATGAAATGAGCTATGACAATCGAACCCAGATCAAAGAATTATTGACCTCGTTATGGAATTCAATGGTTGATGAAATTGCCGTGGGAAGGAATATCAGTACTGAAAACCTAAATGTAATCGCCGATACCTTAGGGGGTAGAACACCCGAATTCGCAAAAACCGCCGGTTTGGTCGATGACTTGATCTTTTACGACCAATACGATTCCAAATTACGCGACGCCCTTGGATTATCAGGTTCAGACGAGCTGAATACGGTGGCATTGGAAGATTACCTGAAACACTCCACGGGAAAAATGAACACGGCCGCTAAGGACAAGATCGCTGTCATATTTGCCCAAGGGGCAATTATTTACGGAGAAGGTGGGCCTGATATGATAGGCCAGGGCATTATCAACAAGGCCATCATCAAGGCCAAAGACGACGATGACGTTAAGGCCATAGTGCTTCGCGTCGATTCGCCAGGCGGAAGTGCCCTAACTTCCGATATTATTTGGCGCGAGATCGAACTGGCTAAAGAGAAGAAACCCGTGGTGGTCTCCATGGGTAACGTCGCGGCTTCAGGAGGGTATTATATTGCCGTAGGTGCCGATAAGATTTTTGCCGAACCGACAACGATTACAGGTTCGATCGGCGTTTTCGGAACGGTACCCAATATGACCGATTTGGCGGCGAACATCGGTATCAACGCCGAACAGGTAGGCACGAACATGAATTCGGTCGATTATTCGCTCTTCGAACCGATGACAGATACCTTTAGAAATACCTTTCAAGAAGGGGTTGAAGAGAGCTATAATACCTTCCTGGATCGGGTGGCCAAAGGTCGCAATATCACCATAGCCGAGGCGGATAGTATGGCGCAAGGCCGTGTATGGAGTGGCGTTGATGCCAAGCGAATAGGACTCATAGATGAACTGGGCAATTTAGAGGATGCCATTGCCGAAGCTGCAAAAATGGCCGAACTGGAAGATTTTGGAATACGAAAATATCCAAAGTATAAATCGGGGATCGAACGCTTTATGGAAGACTTTGGGGGTGCCACTTCTCAAGCGAAACAGGGCCTGATAGAACGGGAAATTGGAATGGAGGCATATTCCATATTAAAAGAAATAAAGTTGGCCATGCAACAGAAAGGTGTGCAGGCAAGAATGCCCTTTGTTCTTGATATTAAATAATACATGACCCTAAAAGACAAGAAATTAGCCTACCAGATATATCTATATTTGGGGGCACTGTTCATAACTTCATTGGTAGTCTCTAACCTGATATTCCAAAAGTTCTTTTACTGGCAGCCGTTTGGAGACCTGACGGTGTTTGGATCCTCTCTTTTTGTGGTTTCCGTTGGTATTTTGCCCTATCCGATAACTTTTTTGATTACCGATCTGATTTCGGAGATATTCGGGAAGAATAAGGCCAACCAGATCGTTACCGCGGGTATTTTCGCCTCTTTTTTCTCCATGGGCATCATTCTGCTGGCCAATGGGGTACCTGCTATAGCATCATCACCTATAGATGATGCTACGTTTAGCAAGGTCTTTGCACTATCGCCCATAGCGGTTTTTGCCTCTATGATCGCGTATCTTTTTGCGCAGTACATTGATATTGCCATCTATCATTTTTGGAAAAGACTGACTAAGGGCAAGTATTTATGGTTGCGGAACAATTGTTCTACTTTTTTATCTCAGTTCATCGATACTTTTGTAGTGGTCGGACTTTTGTGTGTTTTCAAGATACTATCTTGGGATCTGTTCTTCGGCCTCGTGGTCAGTGGCTTTCTTTTTAAGGTTTTAATAGCATTTCTAGACACCCCTTTCCTCTATTTCTTCGTATATCTTCTAAGAAAACGTTTCGGTCTTGCCATTGGGGAAGAAATAGACTTGGAAGAATAAAATATTCGGTCTTTCCCCGAGTTATAGGTTTATATTAATTCCACAAGTTATGGGAAAGAAGATTATAAAGATTTTAGGTGTTGTTTTGGTATTGTTGGTTGTGGTGGTCGCGGCAGCTCCTTTTCTATTGAAAGGAAAAATAGTCGACATCATCAAGAACAAGGTTAATGAAAATGTGAATGCCACTTTCGATTTTGCCGAGGCCGACTTGAGTTTATTCGCAAGTTTTCCGAATGCCGAGGTTTCTTTGCAAGGTATTTCGTTGATCAATAAAGCTCCCTTTGAGGGCGATACACTTTTCGCTGCCGATAAAATTGAATTGAAACTGGCGATTCGCGAACTTTTCAAAAGTGCCGCAGAACCTATTGCAATGAAGAGTTTTACCATTGAAGGCCTACAGGTAAACGTGCAGGTCGATGCCGACGAAAATGCCAGTTACGATATTGCCAAGGAAACGGGTGGACCAGAAACAACAACCGAAAATGAACCAGGCAGTTTTACCCTGGCGCTCGAATCTTACACCATTACCAACGCCACTATTGTTTATGACGACAGGGCGTCGGGTATGCGTTTTGAACTTTCTGAAATGCAGCATAGCGGTACCGGGGATCTTTCATTGGAAACTTCAGAATTGGCCACTAAAACGGAGGCCTTGGTCTCTTTTGTGATGGATAGTACCAACTACCTCGATAAAAATAGGATAAAACTCGATGCCCTAATTGGGATCGATCTGAAAGAAAGCAAATACACCTTCTTGAAAAATGAGGCATTGGTCAACCAATTACCTCTTGTTTTCGAGGGCTTTGTAAAACTTAACGATAATGAGACACAAGAGGTCGCCATTAGTTTCAAGACACCTTCTTCAGACTTTAAGAACTTTTTAGCGGTAATTCCCGAAGTTTATTCAAAGAACATTGAGAACGTTACCACTACTGGAAATTTCACGCTGCAAGGCAAATTCAACGGCATTGTCGACGAAACCCATATTCCTAAGTTTGATATTAAGATCAATTCTGATAATGCATCCTTTAAATATCCTGACTTGCCCAAGTCGGTGCGTAATGTTTTTATTGATGTAGATGTCATCAATACCACAGGAATTACAGAAGATACCTATGTGAATATTGATAAACTATCGTTCATGATCGATGACGACAAGTTCAATATGGTCGCCAAGATCGCTGAACTCATGGGAAATACCAAAGTCAACGCCCATATTGATGGGAGCATGAACCTGGCGAATATAAAAAACGCCTACCCCGTTCCTGCCGATTTAGATTTAAAGGGAATCTTGAACGCAGACATTACAACGGCCTTCGATATGGCTTCCATCGAGCAAAAGAGGTATGAAAATACACAGACTTCCGGCAAGCTGGAACTTCGAGATTTTGAATATGCATCGGAAGAAACGCCGAATCCGATCAAATTAAAATCGACGGCCCTGACCTTCAACCCGACCACCGTGACCTTGAACGAATTGAACGGATCAACAGGCAAGACCGATTTCAACGCCACAGGAACCATACATAACCTGCTTGGTTTTATGTTCAACAATGAAAAAGTGGAAGGCAATTTTGATCTGAAATCAACTGTTTTTGCCTTGAACGATTTTATGGTTGACGAGCCCGTTACCGATTCTGGCGATGGAACAACTTCGAATGAAACGAATACACCAGAAGAGAAGATCAAGATACCCTCTTTTTTAGATGCTACCATAAACGCCTCTGCCAATACGGTACTTTATGATAACCTAACATTGAAGGATGTAAAGGGTAGTCTGCGTATCAAAGACGAAAAGGCGACCCTAAGTGATATGACCGCAGGCCTTTTGGGCGGCAGGGTAGGTTTTGGAGGTGAAGTCTCAACCAAGAACGACACGCCCACTTTCGCCATGGCCCTGGCTCTTGACCAATTGCAGATCGTTGAAACCTTCAAGGCGTTGGAATTGTTCAAAGTACTGGCCCCAATAGCAGGTGCACTTCAAGGAAAACTAGATTCTAATATCGAGATATCAGGAAATCTGACCGATGACTTTACACCTGATTTGAAAAGCATTTCAGGGAAGGTATTGGCAGAACTCTTTGCGAACGACATTGATCCGAACCAAGCGAAACTATTGTCAGGGTTAAGCAGTAAACTAAGCTTTTTATCACTTGATAAAATAGATCTGAAAGGCTTGAAAACCGCCTTGACGTTCGAAGATGGCGTGGTAAAGGTGAAACCTTTTACCATAAACTACCAAGACCTGGCGGTGCAGATAGCCGGCAGTCATTCATTTGATAGTAAACTTGATTATAAGGCGACCTTAGCGGTTCCTACCAAGTATTTGGGCAGTGAGGTAAATGCCTTGATTGCCAAGATCAATGACCCTTCGCTTCAAGGTCTCACCATTCCGGTAACGGCAAATATCGCGGGGCTTTACAATAGTCCCGAGGTAAGTACCGACATCACTTCTGGTATCAAGAGCTTGACCACGCAATTAATTGAAATTGAGAAGCAAAAACTGATCGGTAAGGGTAAGGATAAGGCAATGGATCTTTTGACGGATGTTTTAGGGAAGAATTCTTCAGAAAATGATTCCATAGCTCAAGAAGACCCTTCTAAAGATGCCATAAAAAATGTAATCGGTGGTCTTTTGGGTACGAAACAGAAAGACACCGTTAAAACGGATTCCGTTCCTGCCAAAAAAGAGGAAGATATGGTTAAGGAAAAGGCGAAAGATGTTTTGGGCGGGCTTTTGGGCAAGAAGAAGAAAAAAGATTCAACCAATTAAGTGGAACTAGACTACTAAGCTTGTCTATCGAATATCGAAGAATGGAACGGTGATATGTTCGCTTGGCGGCCTACTAGGTAGTTCGGTGGTTGCTTCAAATAACCCCAAGCCCTACATAATAGCCTTCACTACCGCGAACGTTGAAAACGGTACCCTCGTCAAAGATGAGGTATTGCCCCTTGATTCCTTTTAATAATCCTTGGTAATGGGGGGTCTTATCCAAATTCAAACTTTTTACTTTTTCAGGATAGCTCAGAACAGGAAAGTGCAAATGTGTCTCTTTGTTGTTTTCAATAAAATAGGGTGCAACCTCTTCGGGTAGGTGCTGTCTTAATTTACTTCGCCATGCGACCAAATTTTCATCATCTATCGTATTTGTTAGCATTTTTCGCCAATTGGTTTTATCACCCACATGGTCTTTTAAGGCGACCTCGGTAATACCGGCCAAATAACGGTTGGGCACCTCAACAATTTCAATGGCTTCATGGGCACCTTGATCGATCCATCGGGTAGGTACCTGTGTTTTTCTGGTAACCCCGACCTTGATGTTACTTGAGTTCGCCAAATAAACGATATGGGGTTGAAGCTGAACCTGTTTCTCGTAGTCTAGATCGCGATCTTCTTTGTCAAGGTGAGCGGTACTGAGTTCGGGGTGCATGATCCAATCGCCCGCCGATGGTATGTCAAAAAAACAGCTTTTGCAGAACCCTTGCCTAAAGATTGGGCGGTCGTTACCGCAATTGATACATTGGTGTTTGATAAGGTCTATACGGACCTCTTTGTTCAATACCTGGTTTACGTTTAGAAAGTCGTTCTCGAATACCATGTAGTATTGAATGGGACTCCCATTTTCTGTCTGCATCTTTCGTAATACGCCCTCGTACTGCATAATAGGAATTCTATTTGAAAATGATGGGTAATAAGTTTACTTTAGACGATAAATATACCTATAAATGCCGATACCCCTATTCAATTCGATCGCATCTTGGTTGCTCAGAAAACGCTATCATCAGATTGAACTTTTCTTAAAGTACCCTGATGAAGTACAGCAAGAGGTATTGCACCAGTTGCTTGAAATCGCCGAGGATACCGAAATCGGCAGAAAGTATGGGTTTGAATCCATAGCCGATTATCCAACTTTTAGAGAACGGGTGCCGATCCGATCCTATGAAGAAATCGAACCGATGATCGAACGCACCCGTCGGGGAGAGCAAAATGTGTTTTGGCCAACGGCGATAAAATGGTTTGCAAAAAGTAGCGGTACTACCAATGCGAAGAGTAAGTTCATTCCCGTCAGTACCGAGGCTCTGGAAGACTGTCATTATAAATCTGGCAAAGATCTGTTATGTCTTTATCTGAATAATAATGAAGACTCGCAACTTTTTACGGGTAAGAGCCTTCGCCTTGGCGGAAGTAAACAATTGTACGAAGACAACGGTTCGGTATTTGGTGATCTTTCTGCAATCTTGATCGATAATATGCCCCTATGGGCCGAATTCAGCAGTACGCCCAGTAACAAGGTTTCACTGATGAGCGAATGGGAGAGTAAACTGAAGGCGATCATTCTTGAAACCACCCAAGAGAACGTGACCAGTCTTGCAGGTGTACCGTCATGGATGCTCGTACTGCTGAACAATGTTATTGAAGAAACGGGTAAAGACCATCTTTTTCAGGTATGGGAGAATCTTGAGGTTTATTTTCATGGCGGGGTTAGTTTTAATCCCTACCAAGAGCAGTACAAGAAATTGTTGCCCCGAAAAAGTTTTAAATACTATGAGATCTATAACGCTTCCGAAGGGTTTTTTGCCATTCAAGACAGAAACAACGCTGATGATCTTTTATTAATGTTGGATTATGGAATTTTTTACGAGTTCATACCGATGGATATCTATGGCACTGAAATACAAGAAGCCATTCCGCTTTGGGAAGTAAAATTGAACACCAATTATGCCATCATCATCACAACGAATTCGGGTCTATGGCGGTACAAAATTGGGGATACCGTACGTTTTACGTCAACCAGCCCATACAGGATAAAGGTAACAGGGCGCACCAAACACCATATCAATGTATTCGGGGAGGAGCTGATCATCGAGAATGCCGAAGAGGCACTTCGAAACGTGTGTAACAAGACTGGGGCGGAAATAAAAGACTACACCGCCGGGCCCATATTCATGTCGGGCAAGGAAAAGGGCGCCCATGAATGGATCATCGAGTTCAGAAAACCACCAGCGGAACTTGATTACTTTATTGAGTTTCTTGACAATGCCCTGAAATCGCTGAATTCTGATTACGAGGCCAAACGTTACAACAACATCACCTTGAAAATGCCCCAAGTTCATGTCGCGCGAGAAAATCTTTTCTACGATTGGTTGAAGGTCAATGACAAACTTGGGGGGCAGCATAAAATTCCAAGATTGAGCAACAAACGCGACTATATCGAAGAATTGCTGAAAATGAATACCGAGGCACTTTAGTATAGCTCGGTATAAGGCACGAACATATGACAGAGCTTTTCAATTTCTTGATGATCGCAGGTGCCATACAGGGGTTTCTGTTTGTTGTCGGTACTTTTCTTTCGAGATAGAAGATTTAAAAGATGCAGTAAACGGTTTTAGAAGGCAACAGAATAATGGGCTCTTTGGAAGTAGGTTTTTTCCTTGAACAAGGCCTACATCGAAGAATTACCCCACATCAACAAATAAATGCGGCATTCTTTCGTTAATTAACCAAATTAGCGCTTTCAATTATCCCCCAAATCTAACTCTAAACGTTAATTATGGCAGAAAGACTTGTAATCATATCCGATATGTGGGGCTCTAGAAAGGGTCTTTGGATAACATCCTATTTAGGATATTTACAGCAATACTTTGATATTACCTATCATGATAGTCAGCATTTAGCTAATTTGGACATCAAGGTAAAAACCGCTGACAACCTGCACCATGCCTTTGTGGAGGGTGGTATTGAAACGGCCGTGGCCCATTTATTGAAGAAGGAAACAAAGCCTGCCCATTACCTGGGTTTTAGCACGGGCGGTACCATAGCGTGGAAAGCGGGACTTGCCGGCCTGCCCATGAAATCATTGTACACGGTTTCTTCAACACGCTTAAGGGCGGAAGAGAAACGACCTGAATGTCCGACAACGGCACTTTTCGGAGATACGGATATGTACCGGCCGAAAGCTGAATGGTACGAGAAGTTAGCTTTGAAACCAGAGCTTTTCACAGGCTTTGGCCATGATATGTATACCGATGAGAAAATCATAGGTAAGGTTTGCCTTGATCTCTTGAAATCGGTCACCCAAAAAAGCAAGTCAGATACGGTAACGTCAGCGATCCACGTTGCCTAAAAAGCATTGGTTCTGAAAAAATTAAAGGCGGTCTTAAGAGACCGCCTTTAATTTTTTCATCGTTTCATGGGAAATTTTTTCCTCGGCATAGGGCTTGGTAACCTTGAACTCTGTTTCGCCGCTTGAGGGCATTTCGAACATGGCATCGGTAAAGATGGCCTCGCACAAAGAACGAAGGCCCCTGGCGCCCAGTTTGTACTCAACAGCTTTCTTCACAATATATTCCAGGGCCTGTTCAGTAATTTCGAATTTGATACCATCCATAAGAAACAATTTTTCATATTGTTTGATGATGGCATTTTTCGGTTCAGTAAGAATCGCGCGAAGGGTTTTTTCGTCCAGCGGATTCATATAGGTCAAGACTGGCAGTCTTCCAATGATTTCAGGGATCAATCCAAAATCTTTCAAATCTTTAGGAATGATATATTGCAATATATTGCTTTCATCGAGATGATCATCTGCCTTAGATGCACTATACCCGACCGCCTGCATGTTCAAGCGTTTGGTAATTGACCGTTCGATACCATCGAAGGCACCCCCTGCTATAAAAAGGATATTCTCGGTATTAACTTCAATGAATTTCTGATCCGGGTGTTTTCTGCCTCCTTTCGGCGGAACATTTACAAAGGTACCTTCCAATAGTTTCAAAAGGCCCTGTTGTACACCTTCCCCAGAGACATCCCTGGTAATGGAAGGGTTATCACTTTTACGGGCGATTTTATC
The DNA here is from genome assembly GCA_050330515.1 of Flavobacteriaceae bacterium. Taxonomy (GTDB): domain Bacteria; phylum Bacteroidota; class Bacteroidia; order Flavobacteriales; family Flavobacteriaceae; genus Maribacter_C. Next base: position 14,360 of record JBHJNU010000009.1, read on the forward strand.
AATTTCGTCAATGAATACAATGCCTCTTTCCGCTTTTTCAAGATTGTAATCTGCGGCTTGTAGCAGTCGGGTCAAGATGCTTTCCACATCTTCACCAACATAACCCGCCTCTGTCAAAACGGTCGCATCAACTATTGCCAAAGGTACATTCAACATTCTGGCAATGGTCTTTGCCATTAATGTCTTTCCTGTACCGGTCTGGCCTACCATAATGATATTGCTCTTTTGTATCTCAACATCATCGCCTTTCGTATGGGGTTGTAACAATCGCTTATAGTGATTGTACACGGCCACCGACATGACTTTTTTGGTGCGTTCTTGACCAATGATGAAGGTATCTAAGAAATCTTTTATTTCTTGGGGTTTCTTTAGTACGAGCTCTGAAGACAGGTCATTGGTCTTCGTCTGTTTACTTTCTTCGGCGACGATACCATGGGCCTGCTCTATGCAACGGTCACAAATGTGTGCGTCAAGCCCCGCGATCAAAAGATTGGTCTCGGGTTTTTTTCTTCCACAAAATGAACATTCTAGATTTTCTTTTGCCATACTATTGTTGTCTTTTAAGGTAAACTAACGTAAAAATTAAGTTTTTGGTTTACTTTTTTTAAGTAGTAATAAGGTTTGATGTGATTCTTTGTCGAAACGTTTACTTGTCCCTGACCAAAATTTCGTCAATCATACCATATTTTTTCGCTTCATCGGCTTTCATCCAATAGTCTCGGTCACTGTCATCATGAACTTTATCTAAAGACTGGCCAGAATGTTTTGCGATGATCTCGTACAGTTCTTCCTTAAGTTTTATAATTTCCCTTGCCGTGATTTCAATATCACTGGCCTGGCCTTGTGCCCCGCCCATAGGTTGGTGGATCATTACCCGCGAGTGGGTAAGTCCGCTTCGTTTACCTTTTTGTCCTGCACACAAGAGCACAGCGCCCATCGAGGCCGCCATACCCGTGCAGATGGTCGCTACGTCGGGTTTGATGAATTGCATGGTATCGTATATTCCCAAGCCGGCGTAGACACTTCCCCCCGGGGAGTTGATATAGATCTGAATATCTTTTGATGCATCTGCACTTTCTAAAAACAGCAGTTGCGCCTGAACGATGTTCGCGACCTGGTCATTGATGCCCGTTCCTAAAAAAATGATCCTATCCATCATAAGTCTCGAGAAAACATCCATGGCAATGGCGTTCAATTGGCGTTCTTCGATGATGTTCGGCGTCATGTTCATAGGGTACATACTACTCATGATCTTGTCATAGTAGGTACTACTGATGCCTTGATGGTTTATTGCGTAATTCTTGAATTCTTTTCCGTAATCCATTCGTTTATGTTGAATTTTTTAGATAAAAAAGGTGCCGAAAATACTATTTCCGGCACAGTAAAGATACTTAATATCTTGGAAAGTGATCCCTTCAAGATAGGCTCTACTTGCCATAGACCTCTTTAATGAAGTCTTCGTAAGTAACTTCTTTGGTTTTTAGATTCACTTTTTCTTTGTACAGCGTCAATAATTTTTGACTCATCAGTTGTTCTGACAAACGTTTGACTTCGTCTTGATTGCTCAAAACACGGGCGGCGATATTATCCAATTCTTCTTCTTGCGGATCCAATTGCCCATATTGCGCCATTTGTGACCTGATGAAGCCCTTGGCGAATTCTTTAAGTTCATCAAAATTAATCTGCAGGTTATTATCTCGAATAATTCTTCCTTCGATCAGTTGATAACGAAGACCCTTTTCAGATTTTTGATATTCTTCACTGGCCTGTTCTTCAGATAGCGGATTTTCGCCGGTCATCTGAATCCATCGGGTCAAGAAACCTGTTGGTAGGTCGAATTTCGTATTCTCTATAAAATATTCGGTGATGTCGTTCAGTAATTTTTGGTCAGATTGCTGCTCAAATTGCATTTCAGAATCTTCCTTGATCTTATCTTTTAGTTCTTGTTCTGAACTAACGGCATCTTTGCCGAACAACTTATCGAAAAGTTCTTGCTCAAGTTTAGCACCTTCCCTTTCGTTTATTTCTTCAATAACAAAGGTCACGGCGATATCGAGCTTTTCCGCTTTTTCGGCAGAAACGCCCAAATAGCGGCTCAATAAACGGTTTTCGTTGAAAAGATCTTTGGTTTGCAAGGTAATTTCATCGCCTACCTTTTTGTCAATAAGGCTTTCAATAGCTTCTTTGCTCTTTAGCAGATCCATTTCAAGGGTTGCCTTTCGGTCTATGGCTTCCGCCTCATTTTTAAAAACTCCGGTGATTTCGTCATTTTTGCCCACTGCCGGTTTACTGATGATTTTTCCGTACTGCTTCTGTATGCGATCTATTTGCTCATCGACCATTTTTTCATCGGCGATGATCTTGTACGAGGTGATCGGTTTTTTTGTGTTCAGGGCAACCTCAAAGTTTGGTGCAAGGCCCAATTCGAACTCAAAGGCGAACTCTTCGGTATTCCAATCAAAACCATCCTGTTGTTTCGGCAGTGGGTTTCCCAAGACATCCAATTTTTCCTCGGTCAAGTATTTATTGAGATTGTCTTGTAACAATTTGTTCACCTCATCGACCAAAACGGCCTTGCCATATTGCTTTTTGATAAGCCCCATGGGTACCTGCCCTTTTCTAAAACCGGGAATGTTCGCTTGTTTACGGTAGTCCTTTAGAATGCTTTCTACTTTGTCTTGATAATCATCTTTGGTGATGGCTACTTTTACAACGGCATTCAATTCGTCAATCTGCTCTTTGGTAATATTCATCTGTATAACTGATTTTGCTTCTATAAATGGGATGCAAAAATAGCATATTTTATAGAGTGTAACAAGTTTTTAAGATACTGGGGTCTAAACTATTCCCCTTTGGTTTTGTCCTCCTTCAAAAACGAGAAGAGAATAGACTGTAGTAGCGAAAGTAGTAAACTGAACAGCAGCGCCCACCAGAACCCGGTTACGGTAAAGCCGTCAATAAAATGATCGGCCAACAATATAATTGCCGCATTGATGACGAGCAGAAACAAACCTAAGGTAACAATGGTTATGGGAAAGGTAAGGATGACCATGATGGGTTTGACAAGAAAGTTCAAAAGGCTCAGCACAAGGGCGACTACAATGGCCGTGGTATAACTGTCAACGCTTACGTTGGGCAAGACTTTCGATAAAAAGATGACCGCTAGGGCACTAAGCAGTAAGCGTAAAATAAATTTCATAAATGTTCATTTAAGGGTCTGGTTCAAAAAAGTTGCCGTATGCCGGCACTACCTTTAAAGGTATGCATTTTTGCAGTAATAGTTGATGAAAAGGTGAACATAATTGATATGCCCATAAAGCCCGGCCGGTGTTCCATCAAGTTGCTTACTAACGTTTTGGTATCAAAGAGTGGTTTTTAGTGGTTATAGGGCCTGGTTTAGGAATTAAAGAAGGCAAGGGATTTCTCAAAAAATTCTTGTGGGTTCTCTACATGTAGCCAATGCCCTGCATTCGAAATACTGTCTAAGACCGCTTTGGGGAAATGCCTCCTGATTTCTGGAAGATCATCGGCAGTTACATATTCTGACCTATCTCCTTTTAAGAACAGGGTCGGACCTTCGTATAACGAGGAGGTACTTATGTTCTCTCCAATTTCGTGCATGCGTTGGCTTAATACGTCAAGGTTGAACCGGAAGCCTAGTTTTCCTTTTTCGACCCAATACAGGCTTTTTAGCAAAAACTGTCTGGTACCCAAGTCATTGATGTATCTTGCCAGCTCGTTTTCGGCTTGGCTGCGCGATGCAATTTTTTCAAAATCAAGGGCATTCAGGCCATTGATAATAGCTTGATGGTGAGGTGGATAGTATTTAGAGGATATATCGGCCACAAGCAGCTTCCCCACCATTTCAGGATGGTCGCAGGCAAATTGCATCACGGTTTTCCCCCCCATCGAATGGCCGATCAACAGGGCATCATCAAGCTTGTGATAGCGCATGTACCGCTCTAGGTCATGGGATAGGTAATCATAGTTGAAATTTTCTGAATGGAAGCTCTTCCCATGGTTGCGCTGGTCGATGAGGTGTACTTCCAACCCGTTCTCGGCGTATTGGCTTCCCAAGGTTTTCCAGTTATCCGACATGCCGAGAAAACCGTGCAGGATCAACAGGGGCCTTCCGCTACCTAAAATATTCGAATAGGGAATTTCGTTCATTTCAACTTGTTCAGGTACATGTTGATGACATTGTCCAATCCGAAATAGAGCGATTCACAGATCAGGGCGTGGCCAATGGACACTTCCAACAAATTCGGAATTTGGCTTTTGAAATAGTGTATGTTTTCTAGACTAAGATCATGCCCTGCGTTGATGCCCAACCCGAGCATATGCGCCCGTTTCGCCGCTTCCACAAAGGGCCGAATGGCATTTTCGCGGTTTTGGGCATATTCTTTTGCATAACTCTCCGTGTACAGTTCAATGCGGTCGGTACCGGTTCGTGCCGCGCCCTCGATCATTGTTTCATCGGGATCGACAAAAATTGAAGTTCTGATACCGTTCTGTTTAAAGGTGGTGATTACCTGGGTCAGAAAGTCTTTGTTTTTAACGGTATCCCAGCCAGCATTTGAGGTAATGGCATCAATGGCATCGGGTACCAGTGTTACCTGCGTGGGCCTTGTTTCCAGAACCAAACTGATGAATTTCTCGTTGGGGTTACCTTCTATATTGAATTCGGTAGTAACTACCGTGGTAAGGTCTCTGGTATCTTGATAGCGAATGTGGCGTTCGTCGGGTCTTGGGTGCACCGTAATGCCCTGCGCCCCGAAGCTCTCTATATCCGAAGCAACCTTTAGCAGGTTAGGAACATTTCCGCCCCTAGAATTTCTTAAAGTGGCTATTTTGTTTATGTTAACACTAAGTTTGGCCATAGTCTTGAAGCGCTATTGATAAGCGCAAAAATACAAATTAGGCATGCCTTTTGATATATTATATTAGTATTTTGCGTTATATTTCACAGCATGTATATCCAGACCCATATTTTAACCAATTTACCGGTGTTCAAAGTTGGTGATTCTTTGAAAAAAGTAATCCAATTTTTTAAGGGACACACATTTTCACATATAGCCGTTGCAGAGGAGGGCCGATTTTTAGGACTTTTATGCGAAAATGATCTAGAGACCTTTGAGGAAGGCAAGAAAATAGAAGACTATCGCTATGAATTGGAGACTTTTTTTGTTCGAAAAGACACCAATTGGCTCGACGTTTTGGAGAAATTTGCGAGAAACGAGGCCAATTTATTACCCGTCTTGGGTGATAACGAAGCTGTTCTAGGATATTATGACCTTACGGAAATAGTCAGTGTTTTCATTGACACCCCCTTCTTTAGGGAGCCCGGGGGTATTTTGGTAATTGAAAAAGGGTTAAAAGACTATTCGTTCAGCGAAATAGCCCAGATTGTAGAGAGCAACAATTCGCGTTTTATCGGGGGTTTCATCACCGATATGCAAAATGATGTTGTTCAGATCACCATTAAGGTAGGTGCCACCAGCCTTAATGAGATCATACAGACGTTCAGGCGCTATAATTACAACATACTTTTCGGCAATAACGATGACCAATTTTTAGAAGATCTAAGGCAGCGTTCCAATTATTTGGATAAATACCTTAATGTGTAAAAAGTGCATAACGTGACCACAAAGTTGAACTTTTAAAGCATAGCCCAAATTGTTGAGTACGGGTCTGGCTTAAATCCTCATACGGTATGATCCTTAAAACCTAATAAATTCATAGAATGAAAGTTGCTATCTACGGTCAAACCTATCAAGATGATACGCTCGATTATGTAATCGAACTATTGGAAGAATTGCGGGGCTTGGATGCGGAGATAGCCATTGAGAAAGACTTTCAGCACTTCCTTACGAAAAATAGGGCCATAGGTCAATATGCTGCGTTCACCGAAGCCTCGGGGCTAGATGAAACATTCGATATGTTCGTTAGTTTCGGTGGTGATGGAACAATTTTAAGGGCCACCACTTTCATACGCGATCTAGGCATACCTATTGTCGGGGTAAATACCGGGCGATTGGGGTTTCTCTCCACGTTTAAAAAAGAAGACGTACGCAAGGTGGTACAAGAATTCGTCAATGGGCAGTATACTATCGTAGAAAGAAGTTTGGTCGAAGTAAGCGTGGCGGCTGAACACGACGAATTCGGCAAACTGAATTTCGCATTGAACGAAATTACGGTAAGTAGAAAAGATACTACCTCAATGATTACCGTAGAAACCTACCTCAACGATGAATATCTAACATCGTATTGGGCCGATGGGTTGATTATATCCACGCCAACGGGTTCTACAGGTTATTCGCTTAGTTGCGGGGGGCCGGTGATCGTTCCAACGGCGAAATCATTGGTATTGACCCCTATTGCCCCTCATAATTTAAATGCACGGCCCTTGGTTATTTCTGACGATACGATCATACGCCTTAAAGTTTCGGGTAGGGAAGAAAACCATTTGGTATCGTTAGACTCGCGCATCGCCTCGCTTGAGAATGGTACGGAGATCCGCATACGCAAGGCGGACTTCACCATTAAGATGATCGAGTATACCTCTGAGAGCTTCCTCAAAACACTTCGAAATAAATTATTATGGGGCGAGGACAGAAGAAATCGATGAGTTCTTCTGCCAATTTGAAATGCGCTGTGTGAAGGTCTGCGGTTCTTCTTTGGGCGTTAAAGACATCGCAACATTTAATGAAACCGGCCATCCTTTTTGAGGGGAGATTCAAACAATAAATACCGCCAAAAGTTGTTTATCAAGTGAGAACATGAATATAGCCTTTTAGGTAGGCTAAGCTACCGTAATTGTTATATTTGCAAACTTTTAGAATATATGAGGATCGGTATTGTAGTATTTCTTTGTTTTATTTACGCCACGGCCGGTGCCCAGACCTACGAGATCGGGGCCTTTGCAGGTGGGGCCAACAATATTGGCGATGTTGGCAGAACCAACTATATTCTGCCGTCTGACTTTGCCGTCGGCGGTATTTTTAAATGGAACAAGAGCAAACGTTATGCCTGGCGTGCCAGTATGATCTATGGCAGATTCACGGCAGACGATTCGAAATCGAATCAGAGTTCAAGGCAACAACGGGGATATGTGGTAGATAATTCTATTTTAGAAGCTTCGGCAGGATTGGAATTTAACTTTGTTGAATATAATTTGCATAAATTAGGTCCCGCGTTCACTCCTTATTTGTACACCGGGGTGACCTATTTCAGATATGATTACAATTATTTCGATGCAGGAAGGTTGCAGAACCTCAATCAACGCGACGGGTCCTTTGCTGTACCAATGACCATCGGATTCAAATATCGCCTGAGCGAATTGTTTATTTTAGGAGGAGAGATCGGCGCCCGATATACATTTACCGATAACCTAGATGCCAGTAATCCTGAAAAATCCAATGTTAGTTTGCAGATCGACCCGAAATTCGGAAATATTTTTAGTGACGACTGGTACGTATTTACCGGACTCACTTTTACCTACACCTTCGGTAGAAAACCATGTATGGATTGCTTTGAGTAATAACCCAAGTTGGGATCAATATTGAAAATGAATACAATAGCGGATATCCAAGGTGAAAACCTTCCAAAACATGTTGCCATAATTATGGACGGCAATGGCCGATGGGCCAAGCAAAAAGGTAAACTTCGCGTCTTTGGCCACGAAAACGGCGTTAAAACCGTGCGCCATACCGTAGAGACCTGTGTTGCGATAGGGCTCGAATACCTCACCTTGTACACCTTCTCTACCGAAAACTGGAAAAGACCCAAGCGTGAAGTGGACACCTTAATGCGCCTATTGGTTTCATCGCTCAGAAAAGAACTGAAAACTTTTAGCAAGAACAATATTCGCCTGAACACCATAGGCGATATTGCCTCACTGCCGCAAAAAGCTTATGAAGAGCTGTTGGAGGTGATGGAGAGAACGAAGAACAACACCGGATTGACCGTTACCCTGGCTCTAAGTTACGGGGCTCGTGAAGAGTTGAAAAACGCTGTAAAACAGATAAGTATCAAAGTTAAAAATAATATAATTTCTCCCGATAAAATTGATGAAACCATTATAAATAACCATCTTTACACGCACGATTTACCAGACGTGGATCTGCTGATCCGTACCAGTGGGGAGCACAGGATCAGCAATTTCTTACTTTGGCAAATTGCGTATGCAGAATTATATTTTATTGATGTATTTTGGCCCGATTTTAGCGAAGAGCACTTAATAGCGGCAATAAAAAATTACCAGAACAGAGAACGACGATTTGGAAAAACTAGCGAACAACTCAATTAATGGTGTGAATACATTCATATCACAAAAATTCTTTTTTGCCCTCCTACTACTTTTTACCACTACAATTACCCTAGCTCAAGGCGTTAGCGCTTTTGACGATGGTAAGAAATATATTTTGGGCGGACTCGAAGTTTCAGGGCTCAAAAGCTACAATGAGCAAACGGTAAAAACGTATACAGGGCTCCGCGTTGGACAGCCGATTACGGTGCCAGGAGAACAGATCAGTGAGATTATCAAGAAACTCTGGGGTCTTGAACTCTTCAGTAATCTTGAGTTCTTCGTTACCAACATTGAAGGGGAGAACATTTTTCTAGAACTGGCCATCACCGAGCGCCCAACACTCTCCGATGTCAAGATGACGGGAGTCAAACCCAGAAAAGTAGAAGAAATTTTAAAGGATACCGATCTTAAGAAGGGTAAAAAAATCACCGAAAGTCTAATAGCCAACTCCAAGAACTACATCCAGAACAAGTATAAAAAACAAGGTTTCCTTAACGCGAAGGTGAGTATAATTACCGCTAACGATACGGTTGACAGCAACACGCAGCGCATGTTGATCAACCTCGACAAGGGCGATAAGGTCAAGATCCGTGACATTGTCTTCGAGGGCAATGAACAACTGGCCAGTAAGAAGTTGCGTGGGGCCTTGAAGAAAACCAAGAAAAAACGACTGGGGCGGTTTTGGAAAAAGTCGAAGTTTATAAAAGATGACTATAAAAACGATCTGGATCTTTTGGTAGATAAATACGCCGAGAATGGTTATCGTGATGCTAGAATACTGTCCGATACCATTCTAAAGGTAGATGAGAACAATATCGATATAAAGATAAAGGTAGAGGAAGGCAATAAATATTACTTCGGTGATATCGATTTTGTGGGCAATACCGTTTATACCGACAGGCAATTACAGAGCGTACTGCGCATTAAAAAAGGGGCAACCTATAACGGTGTCGAATTGCGCAAGCGTATCGCAGATGATTCTAAACCCGATGCCGAAGACATTACCAGCCTCTATCAGAACAACGGTTACCTATTCTCCAGCGTAAACCCTGTAGAGATTTCTGCTGAGAACGATACCATCAATTTTGAAATCAGGATCGTTGAGGGTAAAGAAACTTTTCTTGACCATGTTACCGTAACGGGTAACGAAAGAACCAATGACCATGTTATTTTTAGGGAACTGCGCACCCGACCTGGCCAAAGGTATGACAAGTCGAACATTATTCGAAGTATTCGTGAACTGGGCCAATTGGGTTTCTTTGATGCGGAACAGGTAAAGCCCGATATTCAAAACCCGAACCCTAACGAAGGTACGGTCGATCTTGCCTATAGTGTTGTAGAATCGGGGTCCAGCCAAATCGAGTTACAGGGGGGCTATGGCGGTGGGGGCTTTATCGGTACCCTGGGCCTGTCTTTCAGTAACTTTTCTATTGGTAACATTCTTAAGGGCGAAGCCTATAAACCGGTACCCATGGGTGATGGGCAGAGTTTTGCCCTACGCCTTCAGGCAAGTAGAACTTTCAGGGTGTATAGCTTGAACTTCTCCGAACCATGGATGGGCGGAAAGAAACCGGTACGTTTTAATTTATCACTATCTAGAACACAACAATTTGGTATTTTACGTGATGAGTTTGGTAGAATTACCGCGGGTAGGATCGAGCGGGATCGAAACCAGCAGTTCTCGATTACGGGAATAACCGCCGGTCTAGCTAAAAGGGTGCGATGGCCCGACGATTTCTTTACGATTTCGCATTCTTTGGGGTACCAACTCTATGATTTCAGGAATTACAATATCGGTCTGTTCAATTTTGGTAACGGTAAATCCAATTCCATTGCCTATACCTTGGGTATATCAAGAAATGCGACCTCAGGCGGACAGATATTTCCAAGAGGGGGCTCTAACTTTGAGATATCGGGCAAATTCACCCCGCCCTTTTCCCTTTTCAGTAATAAGGATTTTCGATCACTGCGAGATCGCAGTAATGAACTCAATCTGCAACGCAGGGAAATAGGCCCGTTATCGCAAGCTGAAACAACAGAACTTGAAGGCCTTGATCAAGAACGCTTTAGATGGCTAGAGTACTACAAGGTAAAGTTCAGGGGCGATTGGTTCACTACCTTGGTGGGTACCGCCGATAAAACGCTGGTCTTGCGAACCAATGCTGAATTCGGTTTTTTAGGAAATTATAACAATGACGTAGGCGATGTGCCCTTCGAACGCTTTTTTGTTGGTGGTGATGGTCTGAACAATTTTACCTTAGATGGTAGAGATATTGTTCAACTTCGTGGCTATCAGAACCAATCGATTACGCCGGTGGATCCTCTTACAGGCCAACAAGAAGGTGGCCTTGTGTACAACAAGTTTTCCCTTGAGCTTCGATATCCGCTTACTTTGAAGCCCTCGGCCTCTATTTACGGCCTCACTTTTTTAGAGGCAGGTAATGCCTTCAACAATTTTAGGGAGTTTAATCCGTTTCAAATAAAACGATCGGCTGGTGTGGGGCTACGCATCTTTATGCCTGCGTTTGGTCTACTGGGTATTGATTTTGGTTATGGTTTCGATGAAGACAACCTACCAGGATCTATCGGTAGGGGGCCAAATGGTTGGGAAACACACTTCATCATCGGTCAACGGTTTTAAGACATCGTAGACTGTGCAAAATCTAAGACATTGATTTTAAAAGTTTTAGTATTTTTGGCACGGTATTTTCTATAGGATAAAACGAAATTGTAATGAAGACAAAATCAGACCTGACTGCTTTAAGGGCAGTTTTAAATTTACCGGCGCTTAGGGCGGGTTCAAAAGTTCTTGTCGTATGGATCGTGATCCTGTTTTCAGTGGTCGCCAGTGCCCAAAGGGGTGTCACTATGGCCTATGTGGATATGGATTATATCTTGGAGAATGTAGAAGAGTACCGGGAAGCTACCGAGCAATTGGCTGCAAAAGTGGAAAAATGGAAAATAGAGATCGAGCAAAAAAATAGTGTGGTCGAACAAATGAAGAAGGACCTTATGGCGGAAAAGGTACTGCTTACCGATGAGCTGGTCGAAGAGCGTGAAGAAGAGATACAGCTTTTGGAGAAAGAGATGATAGAGTACCAACAAGCGCGTTTTGGGCCACAGGGTGATCTGGTATTGCAGAAGAAACAACTGATACAGCCAATTCAGGACCAGGTATTCAATGAGGTACAGAAAATTGGGGTGAATAAAAAGTATGATTTTATTTTTGATAAATCGGCGGATGTCGTAATGTTGTACTCCCAAAAAAGGCACGATATTAGCGATATTGTTTTAAGGGGAATAGCAAGAACCAGAAAGGTAAGTGCACCGACCAAAAAAGAGCAGAAAAGTAGCATTGAAGAATTTGAAGTCGAGCCGGAGGAAGAGGAGATAGCCGACGCCCTAAAGGAGCGATTGGAAAAGGCAAAGAGTGCCGAGGAGGCCCGTACGAAAACAGCGGAGGAGAAAAGGGCCGAACAGTTGCAACTTAGGGAGGAGCGCAAAAAGGCCTACGAAGAACGAAGAAAGAAATTATTGGAAGATCGAGAGGCCAAAAAAAATACCATTCAAGAAGATAAAAATTTAGAAACTCAAAAAGATACTATTAATTAAAGATGTAAGAAAATCTTGGGCCAGTGGAATAAGGCCCTAGGTGAACCCAAAAAATTTAAACTGAAATACCACTAATACTCAAATAAATACATAAACTTAAAAATCATGAAACATTTAAAGAAAATCGCTGTAGCACTAGTTTTTTTCGTGGCTGCAACCAGTTTTGTCAGCGCGCAGAGCAAGGTAGCCCATATTGATGTGCAAAAATTATTGTCTGACATGCCCGAAATGAAAAGTGCCGAATCAGAATTGAAAAAACTATCGGAAACCTTTCAGGCAGATATTCAATCAGCTACCACAGAACTTCGTAATAAGTACAACCAGTACTCCAATGAATCGTCCACTAAAACCGAAGAAGAAAATAGGAAGAGAGCCGAAGAACTTCAAGGTCTTGAAAAGAGTGTGGGCGACTTTCAACAGAACGCACAACAAGAACTTCAAAAGAAGCAACAAGAGCTATTTGGCCCGATTTCCGAGAAAGCAAAGGCGGCCATTGAAAAAGTTGCAGCATCATTGGGCTATGACTACGTTTATGATTCACAGCTAGGTGGCGGCTTGATCGTGGCAAAAGGGAAAGACTTGCTTGCCGAAGTTAAAAAAGAACTCGGTTTCTAAGCTAGAATAGAGAGATGTAAAAGTCCCGCTACGATACCCTCGTTGCGGGACTTCTATTTTAAAGCAACTTTCGTTTGATATTTTGCCACCTTAGTTGGCGAACGAAATCACCTTCTTTTGCGGTAATGAGAAAAGGTTCCCGCTCTTTTTTGGCTTCAAGGAAACCGTGCAGGTTGTCAAGTAGCGCATGTCTATTTTTTTGCTTCCAGGCCATTTTCAGCGATGCGATGAGCGTAATGATAAAACCGTAGCGCATGGCGTACATGGCCTTGCCCTGCAGCATTTTGGCCTTTGCATCGTAACTACTTCCTGTAGGGCGTAAGTGTTTTACTTTTAATGAGGCGTCGGTAAAGATCTCGAAGTCGTGGTACTGGGCCAAGAGTTCATCAACTGTGTCCCATCCCATGGCAGTCTTGAGTCCGCCTATAGCCTTGAAACATTTTTTGGAATAGGCCTTGAAGGCGCCACGTACGTGATTTTTATCCATGGGGTGATTCAACTTCCATTCGTTAAAGGCTCCTTTTTCGTAAACAAAACCTCCTGCGATGCCCACCTTAGGGTTACCTCTGAAAATATAGGCCATTCGCTCAAAATAATTGTCGGGCAAGATTAGGTCGGCATCAAGTTTGACCAAGAAGTCATATTGATCATCAAGTAGTGATAAACCTTTATAGAAGGCATTGATAACCTTGCTACCGGGCATATGAAGCTTAGAAGAGGTGGTATTTAGTTTTTCAAAAATAGGGCTCAAGGTCAAGAACATATCGATCAAGGCCTCTGTGCCATCCGTGGAATTATCGTTGACCACCACTACTTTTTTAGGTTGCAATGTTTGCCTTAAAACAGAATTCAGGGTATCGGCCAAAAAAGCCTCTTCATTGTGTGCAGGTATGATAACATAGTATTGCATAATAGTAGTTCAGAGACAAAAGTATTTCCAAAAATATACATTTGGAACTTAGTACCGGCGCTTACGGTTTTCGAATGGAATTTAGTACCGGCGCTTACGGTTTTCGAACGGCATAAACAATATAGTACCTTGGCGTAAAACTTCTCAACAAAGGTCGAAGCCCGATTTTCTTGACAGGATTCGTCCATTTTGCCCTATCTTTTATTTTCCAACCTGCTTTTTCAAGCAGCCAATCGAACTGCCAATCTTCAAATTCGTGGTAATGGCGGTCCCACGGGTCGGTTTTACTTCTGTAGGCCGGTGAGAACCAAAGCCGCAACGGAATGCTGGCCACAAGTTTATCGGCCTTTACTTCCTTTAGAACATTGAAGGGGGCGATCAAATGCTCGAAGATTTCAAAGGCGGTGACCACTCTTGCCTTTGAGTTCTGCACCGAACTAAAGTCGGTATCAAGGTCTTCCCCGTGGGTGTTTTCAACCGAAAAACCTTGTTGCACCATGATCTTCGAAAACGGATTGTCGACACCCAAATCTAAAATGGGTTCGTCGGTACCGATATGTTTTTGAAGAAAAGCTAAGGTATGCTGAAAACGTTTATTGGGAAAAGTCTTTTCGTACATGTATTAAAAAGGTTTCGAGTATGGGCAATTCGTAATTTCTGGTATGCCTAACGTTGCTCAAATTTAGCATAAATTAACGTGAAACCCGAAGCCGTAAACCTGAAACCGTCAACTTGAAGGCATCTTGGCCGCGAACCTTATTCTCAGACCCTATAGACGATGGCGTTGACGTTCATACCGGCCCCAACACTGGCAAAAATAACAATGTCGTTCTTTAGTAGCTCATGGCCCTCTAGTTTTCGGTTTCGGATCATGTCGAACAGTGTAGGTATGGTGGCCACCGAACTGTTACCAAGTTTACCGATGCTCATAGGCATGATACCTTCAGGCATTTCCATATCATAAAGTGCGTAGAAACGTTTGACAATGGCCTCGTCCATTTTTTCGTTGGCTTGGTGAATGAGTATTTTCTTGACGTCGGTAATGGCTGCACCACTTTCGTCTAAACAGTTCTTCATTGCCTGAGGTACATGCGTGATGGCGAACTCGTAAATTTTTCGCCCGTACATCTTGATATATTTGGTCTGTGCTTCCGACCCCTGGTTATACGATTTACCATAAAAAAGAAAATAAGCCTCATCAAAGGAGTAGGTTGCACTGGCGTGCGAAAGTATTTGACCGTCATCTTCCTTTAGTTCAATAACGGTTGCGCCGGCACCATCGGAGTATATCATAGAATCCCTATCATTGGGATCTATTATGCGTGAGAGGGTTTCTGCGCCTATGACCAGGCACTTTTTTGCCATTCCCGCCTTAATGAAGGCTTGGGCCTGAATAACGCCTTCGATCCATCCCGGACAGCCGAAAAGCATATCGTAGGCCACACATTTTGGGTTTCTTATGCGCAGATGGTGTTTCACGCGGGTGGCCAAACTGGGCAATGTATCGCCCTGTGATTGGCCATGGGAGACATCACCGAAATTATGTGCCAGAATAATATAATCGAGGGTTTCTTTGTCAATGCCCGCATCTTCAATGGCCTTTTCGGCCGCTAGAAAGGCGATGTCTGAGGTATTCAGTGAATCATCTACATAACGTCTTTCTGAGATGCCCGTAATGGCCGTGAATTTCTCTATGATTACGGTATTGCCCTGCTTAAGGGCCGAGCCGTCAGAATTTAAGAAATCATGCTTTTCAAAAGCGTCATTTTTTATAATCTGTGAAGGAAGGTAACATCCTGTTCCTGAGATGGCGATGTGCATAGTGATGATTGATTGGTAGCACTAAAGTTACGTATTCTCGCCGCTTAGTATTATGCATGCATAATAAGTTTTACGATGTTCAATTTCGATTTGATACAGTGTTACCTAAAAAAAAAGCCTTCCTAGACGTTGAGGAAGGCTTGAATGTGCCGTGTTTATTGACTTATTCGGCTTCTACGTAGGCCTCGATAGGTGCGCAGGTGCAGATTAAATTACGGTCGCCATACGCATCGTCGACCCTTCTCACGCTGGGCCAGAATTTATTGTCGTTCACATAGGGCAAAGGAAAAGCAGCTTTTTGCCTGCTGTACGGAAATTGCCAATTATCATTGGTAACCATTTCAAGTGTATGCGGCGAATTTTTCAGAACATTATTGGGTTCGTCTGGTATGGCCGCGTCTATTTCTTGACGAATCGAAACCATGGCATCACAAAAACGGTCTAATTCGGCCAAGCTTTCACTTTCGGTAGGTTCGATCATAACGGTTCCTGCCACGGGGAAGGATACCGTTGGTGCATGAAAACCGTAATCCATCAAACGTTTCGCGATATCGGTCACTTCGATCCCGTTCTGTTTGAAGGGCCTACAGTCTAGTATCATTTCGTGGGCCGCTCGGCCCTTTTCCCCAGTATACAAGACTTCGTATTTACCTGCCAGGCGATGCTTGATATAATTCGCGTTCAAAATGGCGATTTCGGTAGCATGACGTAACCCATGCTCGCCCAGCATTTTTATATAGGCGTATGAGATAAGACAGACTAGGGAACTTCCCCAAGGAGCTGCCGAAATAGCCGTAATGGCTTTCGCTCCACCAGTTTTAATGTTGGGGTTTCCGGGTAGAAAGGGTACCAATTGGGGCGCTACACAAATAGGGCCCACTCCCGGTCCGCCACCGCCATGCGGAATGGCGAAGGTCTTATGAAGGTTTAAATGGCATACATCTGCCCCAATGGTGGCAGGGTTGGTCAAACCAACTTGGGCATTCATATTGGCACCATCCATATAAACTTGCCCACCATGGTCATGAATCAACTTGGTGATCTGTTTTATCGACGACTCAAAAACCCCATGTGTTGACGGGTAGGTTACCATAAGGGCGGAAAGGTTCTCAGAGTGCATCAACACCTTTTCCTCTAAATCGGCCATATCGATATTGCCTTGCGCATCCGTTTTGGTGACCACAACGGTCATGCCTGCCATTACGGCCGAAGCGGGATTGGTGCCGTGGGCCGAGGCGGGAATGATACAGATATTTCGGTGTGCATCTCCATTCGCTTCATGGTAAGCACGAATGACCATGAGGCCGGCATACTCGCCCTGCGCCCCTGAATTGGGTTGTAGCGAAGTACCTGCGAAACCGGTAATCTCGTTGAGGTCTTTTTCAAGTGCCTTCAATACAATTTGATAGCCTTCGGCCTGATCTATGGGTACAAAAGGGTGTATGTTGCCCCATTGTGCCCAACTCAGCGGAAGCATTTCGGTAGCGGCATTCAATTTCATGGTGCAACTTCCTAATGAGATCATAGAATGGTTCAGTGCCAAATCTTTACGCTCTAGTTTTTTGATATAGCGCATCAGCTCCGTTTCTGAATGGTAGCTGTTGAATACCTTGTTCTTGAGGAAAGGGCTTGTGCGCTTGGTGCCTTCAAAAATGGCAGTGCCCTCAGACAGTTCAGCAATTTCAAAGGCATCTTTTTGCAAAGCCTGCGAAAAAATGGCGATGATCTGGTTCAGGTCCTGGATCGATGTGGCCTCGTTGATGGCAATGGAAATGGTGGTCGCATCCACATATAGGAAATTGACCATATGCTTTTCGGCAACAGGTCTGACCTTGTCGGCGTCGGCCTTGATGGTAATCGTATCAAAATAGGAAGTATTCGTCTGGTAGAGACCCATTTTCTCGAGCACGTCGGTCAAAGAAAGTGCACTGGCATGAACTTTCTTTGCAATATATTCCAATCCCTTCGGGCCATGGTAAACGGCATACATGCCGGCCATCACCGCCAGTAAAACCTGTGCCGTGCAAATATTGGAGGTCGCCTTGTCGCGTTTTATATGTTGCTCACGGGTCTGTAATGCCATTCGCAAAGCGCGTTTGCCGTCAGTATCTTTGGTAACACCTATGATGCGGCCCGGAATGCTTCGCTTATATTCTTCTTTGGTAGCGAAAAAAGCGGCATGTGGCCCCCCATAACCTAACGGAATTCCGAAGCGCTGCGTGGTACCTACCACTACATCAACGCCAAATTCCCCGGGCGGGGTAAGCAAGACCAAACTCAAAATATCGGCGGCAACGGCCACCTTAATTTCGTTTTCCCTGGCTTTTGATACAAAACCGGTATAGTCATGAACTTGACCATGTTTTCCCGGATATTGTAATATGGCCCCGAAAAAACCGGTGCCGAATTCGAATTTCTCATGATCACCAACAACGATCTCGATACCCAACGGGGTAGATCGTGTTTGCAACAAAGAGAGTGTCTGGGGTAAGATTTCCTCCGAAACAAAGAACTTTAGGGCCTCATTTTTCTTCTGGTCACGACTGCGAACATCGAACAGCATCGCCATCGCTTCCGCCGCCGCGGTACTTTCATCTAAAAGGGATGCATTGGCCAGTTCCATGCCCGTAAGGTCGGTTATCACCGTTTGAAAATTCAAAAGCGCCTCGAGCCTACCTTGTGCAATTTCAGCCTGATAGGGGGTATAAGCCGTATACCAACCCGGATTTTCCAGAATATTCCTCTTGATTACCGAAGGGGTAAGACTTTCGTGGTAACCTAAACCGATATAGGTGCGAAAAACTTGGTTCTTTGCTGCCAATTCTTGAATATGCCCCAAAAATTGGTGCTCGCTCATTGGGGCATCTAACTGTAAAGGTTGTTTCAAGCGAATATCTTGGGGAATGGTCTCGGCGATAAGCTGTTCCAAATTAGCCACTTCCACAGCATTTAGCATGTGATGAAGGTCTTCTTCCCCAATGCCGATATGGCGCAGTGCAAACACGTCAGTCTTCATAAATTTTATTCAAATTAGTCGTGCAAAATTAGCGATTAATTCTCTTGAAAAGGATGGATTATCGATGAACGGGCCTAAAGTTTTTAACCGAAAATGGGGGTTATAAACAGTTTGGCTACTTTTGTTCAATGAAGCTGCTAAAGCGTATTTTCGACTTTTATCTTGATGCCAGCATACATGTTGCGCTGGCCCTATTTGCCCTGCTTGAAGTTACTTCGCTGACCTTAAACATTTCACATGATGTTCATCTCGCAATGTTCTTGTTCTTTGGAACGATTAGCGCCTATAACTTCATAAAATATGGGGTTGAGGCCGAAAAGTATATTCTGGTGGCCAATCGGTACCAAAAGAGCATTCAACTTTTTAGCATGGCCACCCTGGTTTTCGCCATCTACCACGCCTACTTTTTACCTATGACGACATGGCCAATAATCGGTGGGCTGCTACTTTTGACCGGGGTTTATGCCTTACCTGTCTTACCCAAGGCAAAAAATGTTAGAAGTTGGGGAGGACTGAAAATATTCGTCGTTGCTTTGGTTTGGGCAGGTGCCACGGTACTGTTGCCGATAGTATCTCAAAATTATCCGGTTTCATGGGATGTCTCTATGGAGGCCGTACAACGGTTTTTGATAGTCCTTATTCTAATGGTGCCGTTTGAGATAAGGGATCTGGCCTATGACCGACCGGAATTGAGAACAGTACCGCAAAGGTTAGGGGTGGCGAACACAAAGGTATTCGGCGGCATCGCTTTGGTGCTATTTTTCTTTATCACCTTTTTAAAGGATGACGTTTCGATACAGGAAACGATAGCAAAAGGCATACTATTTCTGTTATTGGGTAGTATGGTATTGGTTACCAAACGGGATCAAGGTAAATACTTTGCCTCTTTCTGGGTAGAGGCTGTTCCTGTTTTTTGCTGGGGAATGGTATTGGTTCTAAAGCGTTACTGATGTTGTTCTAACTTTTTTTTCATTTTCAGCTTTTCTTTCTCACTCAGCCCTTGAAGGGATGCTTTTTCGCATAGGGTAGAGAGAGCCGTATTCTTTTTGGTGAATGATGCGCAAGGGCAGCATATGAAGACATGCAGCTTCAATTTCATTTTTTCAAAAAAAGTAGCCTCGTTGTATTGGGCCTTATTGCAAATTATGGCAGCTTCGTCGCAAGAAATCATAGTGTTTAAAACCAATTTTGGTTAAGGCAACCCATCAGGGCAGTTCTGGATCGATGTATCATCACCCAAAGGTTTGACGGATTTATACTTAATTCATTACAAATATCTTCGGTACTGATACCTTGAATGGTTTTCATGGTAAAGACCAAGGCTTGTTTTTTAGGCAACTTTGAGATGCATTCATGTATGGCCAGACCTAATTCTTCATTTTCCATATCGCTGTTTTCTGCCGTACTATAAGGATCCGCAACCTGTTGTTCAAGCCAGTCACCTTCCGAATCATTGGTGGCATTGTAACTCATACGTACCTCTGCCTTACCTTTGTTCGAGTTAATCTTTCTATAATGGTCGATCACCTTTCGCTTTAGAATGGCAATTAACCAAGTACGCTCGGCAGCGTCACCTTTGAAATTCTTGGCCGATTTCAAACCGGCCAGAAAAGTATCCGATACCAGATCCTTGGCAATCTCGGCATCACTGACCCTTCCAACTGCATAGTTGAAGAGGTAGTCGGCATAAAGGTCTACCCAGGTATCCGGATTTAGTTGGTGTTCGTCCATTTTCTTTTCCTGCTCTACAAAAGTAGTTGAATTCGATTTAACTACCTTCAAATTTTCATTTTCGCGATTGAATTTTAATGCTGCCATATTCTTTATATTTGTGTAAAACCATACAGTTATGAAACCTTATTTTTTGCTGCTATTGTCTTTGTTGTTCAATGTTGGCTGTGCCCAAAGTTCATCTAAACCCATCACAGAAGTATCACAAAATGAATTGGATAACGTGATATTGGTCGATGTGCGAACGCCTGAAGAATATGCCACAGGACATATTGAAAATTCTCAGAACATTAATTTGTACGATACGGCCTTTGAATCGCGTTTTAAGGATATTGCCAAAGACGAAACTATTTATGTGTATTGTAAGCTTGGTGGTAGAAGTGCCCAAGCGCAACAAAAATTGAACGCTATGGGATTTACCAACGTGGTGAACCTAGAAGGCGGTTATGATGCTTGGGTGAAGGTAGACAAGTAATTTTTACAATAGTTTCTGTGCCACTTCTTGCCAAGTATTGACGCGCTCAAAACCGTTCTGGTTTAGGTTGTGTGGTGAACTGAACAATAAGGTTCTACCATCGAAAGTTTCAAGATTATAGCTTCTATCGTCAATAAGTATATCGCCTCTTAAGATATGCTTGTCTCCGCAAAGTATCCTTTTTTTCCAATGGATGAAAGGAAAATGCTCATCGAGCCATTCTGATTTTTCCTTTAGCGAACTCGGAAATTCCATGGCCGCAGAGGCAATATAAACTTCATATTTTTTACAAAGTTCCTGTAAGACGCTTTGACTGTCAGGCATGGGGGCCAAGGTGCGAAAAAAACCGGCGATGGAAGTATGCTTGTAGATGCTTTGCCTTCTGTCTTCGGGTACGCTTTGCCAAACTTCACGCCCCACGCAATCTTCAATGGTCAGGTTGTCTTGGTATTCCTGATTGTATAGTGCAATATGGGCCTTGAACGTATCGGCGATAACTTCATCCATGTCTATAAAAAGGGTCATAACTTTAATTTTATGCGAATTACGTAAAAAAAGTGCTACTCTCGAAACAGGTGTGCTTTACAATAAATCATTGAAAATTGGGTTAGCAAAGAAATCACGACCTAAGATTCACTGAAAACAGGGTGTCTTTTTCTTCGTGATCATGATAAATTGCACTCAGAAACAACACCATGACCAACCCATTCAAGAAGATAACCGATAACGCGGAGCGCTACAAAAGTGAGATTTATAGCAAGGGTGTACACACTGAAACCCTTGTAAGTTCTAGACAATGCCTTTCGTGCGGCGCGCCAAGACCGAAAAATTCTAACTTGGAGAAATGTGACTATTGCCGCTTGCCTTTTATGGAACAAGTTCAAAACCTTAAAGCCGATTCTTAATACGATGAACACTAAAGAAGAGTTGATTCAACGCTGGGATGGCTTCCTTAAAAAAATAGAGGACAGATTTCATGAATCCCTGAAACATGCAGAGGAAGCTTGTTCAGAACAATTGGTCGCAACGGACTATGAATATGAGACCGTAATCAGGTCATGGCAAGGTATGAAGGCCCAAATTCACGAGTTGATCCGAAAAATATATGATACCTGGCATGCCAAAGTAGAACCTGAAATGAGACAATTGGGCACTTTTTGGTCAGAAGAATCTTATAAAGCCAGCGAAACCAACGACCGTTTGAACGACGAACTTTTTGCCTTTCAAAGACATTTAGAGGGCAAACTTTCGCAACAGTTTTACGACCATGCGATACAAATCGCCAACAAAAAAGCATCGTGCTCGCAGTGTGCCGCTGATATAGAAATCAGGAATGATATTTTTCGCTCGCAGTACATTACCTGCAGCTATTGCAATGCCGTGAATACCATCGAACCCGAGACCAAGTTCTTGAAAATTGGCTGGGGTGTGGTCGATAATATTGCCGCGGTAAAGGCGCAACAAGAATATGACGTGATGAACAATGCGGTAGAGGCCATACGTTCATATCGTGGTCAAGCCCCTTGCGATTATTGGGTGACCTACGAGAAGGCTTATTTTACGTATTGGGACACCTTTTTTAAAGAACGCATGAAACTAGATTCAGAAGCAATAGGGCGTTATGAAAAAGATATGGAACGCAAACGAATTGAATTTGACGAATATAAAAAAATACATATAAAATAGGAAAAAATGGAAGCAATTAACGGAGTGACCTTTGAAGATTGGGGCGCGGCATGTGGCAATCTTGCCGCT
The DNA here is from genome assembly GCA_050330515.1 of Flavobacteriaceae bacterium. Lineage (GTDB taxonomy): Bacteria > Bacteroidota > Bacteroidia > Flavobacteriales > Flavobacteriaceae > Maribacter_C. The sequence goes on from JBHJNU010000009.1 coordinate 36,603, forward strand.
GGCATGAGCGAAGAGGAAATTTGTAAGGTTTTAGGTTTAGAGATGCCTGTTTGGCAAAAGACCAATGATGAATGGACCAATAAATTGGGCGACCTAATGGCTGCGGATATGAATGTGGCAACCACTTATGGTGGGTTCTTTACGAATCCGAAGGTGGGGAAGTTTGCAAACATTGCCTCAAATGTACCCGATTTAGGGGAGTTATTAGAGAAGGTCCCCGATTTTGATGCCTATCAAAAAATAGCCCTTCAACAATCAGTTGCCGCCCAACATGGTATTGACGGGGGCAGTATTTTAGAGAGCCATGGTTATAATATACAGACTTGGTCTCAGATAAGTATGCATTATATGCACTGGTATAACGAGTACGTGAAATATACAGGAACAGAGAGAGATACCATAAGGTTTCTTGAAACGACCGCTATAAGAACCAAATGGGAAGATCATTGGAAAGAGTTCTATGGCAAGGATTCGGTTGATCTGGGTGGCGATATCGATTTTTAAATTAATAAAAAGAAAAAGATGGGCATTAAAGACCAAATGCGGTCAATCCTTCAATGGGAAAATCCGCAGCAGTACCAATTGTTCTACAAGTTTACCGATAGGGGAGATGAGCTGAAAAATGCCTCAAAATTAATTTTACTGCCCGGTCAAGGATGCATTTTTACGTATGAAGGAAAAATTGAGGGGGTTTTCGATGAAGCGGGTATTTATGACCTTGAAACAGAGAACAAACCTTTTTGGACCACCATTAAAAAGTTTATGAACGCTTTTGAAAGCGAACATAAAACCGGTTTGTGGTTCTATAGAAAGGCAGATATGCTCAATATTCGCTGGGGCACCCGAATACCCATAAAATATAATGATCCTATTTACGGATTCCCCGTCGGTTTAAGGGGTTATGGTAACTATTCGATACATATTACTGAACCAAGAAACTTCTTTGTAAATGTGTTGGCCGGTAAACTAGATTATTTTGTTGAAGAACTACAAGAAATATTCTTATCGCGCATAACACAGCCTATTTCAAATTATTTGGCCAATGCAAAATTTTCGTATGCCGAGATCGATAGCAATATTGAGCTGATTGCCCAAGAAACGAAGCATAGAACCCAAGCTATTTTTGAAGATTTGGGTTTCAAACTACTCGATTTCAGAATAGAGGGAACTTCTTTCGACCCTGAAACCGAAAAACGTATAGGTGAAGTAAGTGATATTCAAGCTGAGGTAACATCGGCCAACATTGCGGGGGTAGATTTTGCAGAACTTCAGAAACTGAAAGCCATGCGCGACATGGCAAAGAATGAAGGTGCCGCAGGTGCCGGCATGGGCATGTTCGCCGGTATGAATATGGGCAGTGCCCTGGGACAATCGCAACATCAGGAAAAAGCGGCAACAGCCCAAACCGATGTTCGTGCAAAATTAAAGGAACTCAAAGCGCTTTTTGAAGATGATCTGATATCTGAAGAAGAATTTCTGGCCAAAAAGAAACAATTACTGGAACATCTTTGATTAATCATGAAAATGCAATAGCGTATTTCCATTTTTAAGAACGAACCTTAGTTATTTGTAAGTTATGTCAATGCACGAAAAAGAAGGTTTGGTTGAAGACTCGGTTCATGTGGTGGCGAAGTCTTCCATGACCCCTGGCATAAAACGAGATGTTCTCTTTAACCTGTATCGTTTTCAGGCGATGTTCGATACCGGGTATACCCATTTTCGGGTGATCCATACCTTGTTAGACTTGAAGTTCACGTACCGTATTCCTTTAGAGAAATATCCCGACTATGCAGAACACAAACCCTATTTTGGTGGTTTGGATGTCGCTAGAGAACCTTTGGTCAACGCCAATGTAGCGGCAAAAGGCGGCGGCAGTAAAACATCCTATTGCAAAAGAATGGACTTTGGCCTCTGAGAGTATTGTAGGTGCCAAGCCTAAACTTAACGAGCTTTTAAGTTTTGCTAAAAGTTATATACCAAATAGCGGTCAATGAGCAGTTTTCGTTTTTAATAGTTTGATAGAAAGAACTAAACAGTAAAGAGTTATGAAAAACAGTGTATGGATTGCCACAATCATTATAGTAGCCGTTGTAGGTTTGGTGGTTTTGATTTTCTACTTGGCATTAAGGTCAAAACGTTTGGATGTTTCCATGGAACTTCCGTTTGCTGAGGTTGTGAACAAAAAGGTCACCACCAAAAGAAAGGTTTTGATTCTTAAAAATTATACACCTCCCGTAGATGAAAAATTCCCATTTATTTTAGAGGATGGTTCTAGTTATGGGTTGGGAACAACATTGGAGATCCTGGCCGAATTTGAAGCAGGATCCGAGGTTGTTATTGAAAAATCGATACTTCTCACCGGGGGAACAAGCGGCGTTACCACACCCTATCTGTTCGGAAGAATTTACAGCGAAAAGAATCAAAAGGAATATTCATTCCACTACACCTGGGGCAATTATCATTTTTTATACCAAGACAACCCTTTTTGGACCTTTCCCTTGGCTTTTTGGCAAGATGAGGCGATAGAAGACAAGTTTTATCTTGACGTACCCTAGGGCCTAAATTATAGTTAAAGCATGAAAAAAATGGAACACCCGCTTTTTAGCCTTGAAATTCATGGTTTTTTTGATACAAAACGGGCGTATACCCAAATAGAAGCCGGCTACTTTATGGCCTTTTACAAAACCCCATTGGGCGGTGTATTGAACAGCGCTATATTAATGGTTTGATTTTTGGTAAAGAACGAAGGCAAAACCAAACGAAAACAGCATCGATAGGATATGCATCCGAGAATGGTCAAGTTTTTACAGGTTAACTAATACATCTAAATTTTTCTCATGGAACAAGTTCACATCTTATTATATGCCCTGGCCTCCTTTTTCTCCACGGAGAACCCCCCAATTTTCGCAAAATCGGCCGCGATTGAAATCAATAGTACCACAAAGCAGATTGTTTTGCATCAGTATGATATATGTACGGTACCTGAATATTCGCAACAAGCTGGTGAAGCCCTTAAAAATTTAATGAGTGCACTGGTATTTGTAAAAGACTTGGAATCTTTGGTGTTAACGAGTAAATACTTTTACGAAGCCGACGGAAAATTGAATGCTTCGATTTATTTTCAATATAAGGAAATGAAGGATCTACAAGCTATTTCAATGTATTTTGATGATGGGAATAATACGTTGAGTTATCCCTTAATGCAGCAATTTGGGTATACCGCCCCTGATGCCCTGTTTGATGAGCGTTACATAAAGTTCAAGGCCGATGGCGGCATCAATTTTAGCATGTTTATGAAGGAGACGTCCGAATTGAAAAATACGGTGGGCCTTCTCGCAGAATGGAAACAAATAGAAGCCGATAAGTTTGTTGATATAGCCGATATTTTTTCAAAAAAGGATTTTGAAGAATTACGAAGTTTTATCTTTAAAAAAGGAGATAGACAAAGCTTCAGAAACTTCGATAATGATAACCCGCATTACCGCTTTGAAGATTTTGATGTGTATTTAGGCACGGGTGACCAACGAAGAGTTTTTGAAAATGATAGATTAAAACCCGAAGATTATTCGGAGTTGGTGATTGGTTTTTCCCGTGGATTTGCCGTGTACCTAGCTCCTCATAACGAATTTCATCAATCGATTTTGGGTTTTGCCGATGGAAAAGTCTACACCCTTACGTATACTTCGGAAAAAATGGATGAGCTAAAGAAACGTTTGTCATTGATAAAACGTACCATACACTAGTGTAATGAAGTTCAAAAATACAACGCCCTATCGGATACCATTTTTTAGTGCCGACGGAGTTGTCTTGACCGTCTATTTTGGTCGCTGATCAAGACACCACCTTTAACGAAAGGCGATACGGTGAAGAATTTGCCAAAAGAATCAATGATGGTGTGGCGCCTATCAGCGGCTTTAGCACAAATGATGATGCCACGAAGGCCTTGAGACCAGCTCTTTTGTTGGAGGTAAGTATGAATGTTAGTACCCATTATTTGCGTAACGCCAAAACCAATACTACCTTAATGCTAGTGGGTTACGCCCTATATGGGGCAGGCCTTATTTTTTTCTTTACCAAAGCATTTTATGAACAACTACAAGGGCATGGTTTGAGTCCTGCTTTTGAAAGGACCAGACTTTCTGGGGAAGCAATCTAATCCTTGATACACTAAAAATAGGGGACGATAACCAAGAAATTACAACAGACGAAGTCTATGCCTCTATGTTCCCGAGCGATTTCCGTTTGTGTAAATTGCGGGTAAATAAATATGAATTGAGCTACTTTGAGTTAGTCGAGTAACAATTTGATGGTCATCTACCAGAATTCAGTGATGAGGAGTAGTTCTGTAGACGTAGATTCCGATTCTGGTATTGCAGCAGGTCGAAATAAAAAAAAGGAGATGATCGGTCTAGGTCATCTCCTTTTTAAAGGTGTTGTTATTTTAGACTTACTCTTCCAATACCATTTTATTGGCCAAGAATGCCTCAATTTCATCGGCCGTGAGACCTG
>JBHJNU010000010.1:0-21750 GCA_050330515.1 Flavobacteriaceae bacterium
AGCATTTTTATCTAAAAATGTAGTTAGGAAATAATGCGTTGATATGGCCTTGTCAAACAGGTGGGTCCTCCCCCGCCCTTGACGCTGATTTCTTGCCCCGCATAGGTGATTACTTCACAGCCCGCATTTTCTAGCGCCTCCTTTGTTCTAAGATTGCCTTCGACCATCACACATTTTCGCGGTCTCAAGGCCAAAACGTTACACCCCATACTATCAAATTCTTGTTCAGGCACCTCTATCAGACCATACCCCCTATCGAGCAAGAGGTTTCTAAATCGAATGGGCATCAGCGGGGAGTAGACCACTGCCAAATCTTTGTCAACCGGACTTAAAATCGACATTAAATGAAATACATCTTGAACGCCCCTATAATGGGGCAGATCGGCAACGATAACCGTTACACCCAAGGGCGAAAGCAAATGCTTTAATTGCCTAATTCCTTCTATATTGGTTCTATAGGTAAGTCCCACCGCCAAAGTCTCCTTGTCCAGCCAGGCTACATCGCCCCCCTCAAGGGTTCCCGGCGCCTCGATCTTACCCAAAATAGGGATGTTATTGGCCAGTAATGTTTTTCGCTGCGCCTCGGGTTCTAACTTTCTCAGCTCTTTTCCCATCGTACAAATAATCATTCCTGCATCTGTAGCGATCGATGCGTCGCGACAATAGATGGCATCTAGCGATAATTGCTTATCCATTGGAAAATACTTCACCTCAACCCCTTCGTTTTTTAGAATACCTTCAAAATTTCGATATTCCTCCGTTGATTTTGACAACTCCGGTCTACCGAGGTAGTTCAGTGCCTTCCACTCCGCATTGATCTTGTTCTCATCGATAAAGGCGTCAGAAGCTTTTTTGACAAAGACAGAGGCCAATGGCAGGTATTCTGATTGACTAGTATAGTTCATAGGTTATTGCAATTTTTTAATGGTTCCTAAATTTCATCCAAACGTAAAAGGGAATACCCGCCAGCAGCAATAAAAATCCATAGAAAACGGCCTCTTCACCAGCCCCGTAAATCGCCCAGAGCGAGAATAAGAAGGCAAGGCTAGATAAGATAAGGTCGGGCAACCAGTTGTGGTTTGGTGATTTCCGCTGCACCAAAATTAAAATATAGGCTGCGGTACTGAACAAATAGGGGACCAGACAACATAGGGTGGTAAGTAGGATCATGAACTTGAACTGTTCGACCAAACCATCGGTATAGTTCATTAACATGATGATAGAAGTCAACAAACTGCCTATCACGATTCCCATGGCCGGTACTCCCTTTTTATTCTCCCTTTTGAATATGCTGGGAAATAAATTGTCTTTGGCCGTGGCCATGGCAATTTGGCCCTGGATCAAGATCCAACCGTTCAAGGCCCCAAACGCAGCGATTGCAGCTCCCGCGGCCACTACATCACGCCCCCATGCCCCGGCAATAATGTCCATGGCATCGGCAAAAGGTGACGGCGACCTTGACAATGCCTCCGAAGGAATCATTCCCATAACCACCACGGTACTCAAAACATAAACCAGCGTCGTGATTACGGTACCCAACATAGTCGCCCTAGGCACTGTTTTGGCTGCATTTTCAACATTACTTGCGGGCACGGTGGCACTTTCAATACCCAAAAAGGCATATAAGGTCATCGTAGCGGTTATGGCAATGGCCCCCAAATTGGTTGAGCTGCTTGAATTAAAGGGAACAAAATTCTTTATATCAAAAAAGAAAACCCCCCCAACAATCACTAGGCCCAATGGTATCAATTTCAAAAGGGTGGTTATTAACTGCAATTTGCCCGACTCTCGCAATCCCCTGGCATTCACCCAGGTCAGCACCCAAATTGTAACCAAGCCCAGCAATACTGACAGGAGCGCGTTGGTTTCAAGCACCGGAAAGAAAATACTCAGGGCGCTGACGAAGGCTATGGTTATGGCGGCATTGGCTACCCAAGTTGAAATCCAGTACCCCCAGGCCACCAAGAAGCCGGCAAAATCACCCATACCCTCTTTGGTGTAGATATAGGGCCCTCCGTTCTTTTCGCCGACCAACTTACTTAACCTGCTGAATATAGAGGCAAGCAATAGGCCCCCCGCCGCTGAAAAAAGCCAACCGAAGATACTTATACCCCCAAATGTCGCCAATGCAGCGGGCATTAAAAAAACCCCGGCACCGATCATATTCCCTATGACCAGGGAAGTACACATCCAGAGACCGATCTTTTTTTGGGGCGGGTTCATTTTTGGCCGTTTCGGGTTATATTAATTTAGTGGATATTTGGCTACATTTGAGAAGCGCCATTTCGAATGTACAAATTATATCCTTTATGAGTTACAACTTCCATATCAATGCAGCTATAAGCAAAGCGGAAACCCTACCCGCTTCCTTTTACAGGGACCCCGAAATTTTCGAGGCCATCAAAGAGCGTATTTTTTACAGAAGTTGGCAATGGGTGGGTGACGAAAATCTAGTTGCTACCGCACGGAAAGTACATCCGTTTACGCTACTTGACAACTTTTTGACCGAACCGATGGTCTTGACCCATGACGATACGGGCAACATAAATTGTCTTAGCAATGTCTGTACCCACCGCGGGAATCTTGTTGTAAAAGAGGGTACCGCACGCAAAAAACTGGTCTGTGGCTACCATGGCCGAAGATTTGACCTAGCTGGTGCCTTCGAACACATGCCCGAGTTCAATGAAACCGAAGATTTTCCGAGACCGTGTGACGATCTTCATCAATTTCCACTTCGGCGTTGGGGGCCTTTTCTTTTCGCCGGCCTTAACCCTTATTTTGATTTTAATGAGGTCATCGATGCCATGAGCCAGCGGGTCGGCTTTTTGCCACTTCAACAATTCAAGCATGACAAAAGCCGCGATAAAGATTACTTTGTGAATGCGCACTGGGCCTTATACTGCGATAATTTTTTAGAGGGCTTTCACATTCCCTTCGTACATGAAGATTTGGATCAGGTCTTGGACTATGGCAGTTACGATACGATCTTGTATGACCATTGCAACCTTCAAATAGGCTATGCGGAAAACACGGAGGCCGTTTTCGACCTTCCAAAAGAGCATATTGATTTCGGTAAAAAAGTGGCGGCCTACTACTATTGGGTCTTCCCCAATATGATGTTCAATTTCTACCCTTGGGGACTTTCGATAAATATTGTGCAGCCCTTAACACTAAGCCGTACCAAAGTGTCGTTCATAAGCTATGTTCATGATGCCTCAAAGTTGGAAAAAGGTGCCGGAACCGGATTGGATAAGGTCGAACTTGAAGACGAAGAAGTTGTAGAAGGGGTACAGAAAGGGGTGAACTCGCATTTTTACAAAGCAGGCCGATTTTCACCTACCAGGGAAAAAGGGGTACATCATTTTCATGGCCTTTTGGCCTCCTTTCTGAGCCGAAGCTAACCCGAGGTGTTGTAGAACGTTTTAATTAAAAATATAACAATGATTACAGGTACTGTTATATTTCATTTATACCTTTGTTAAAATTTATAAGTATGCGACCCGATTTGTTTGAAGCTCCCGATTATTACCATATTGACGACCTCTTATCAGAAGAACACAAACTGGTGCGTGATGCGGCGCGACAGTGGGTTAAGCGAGATGTTTCCCCGATCATTGAAGATTACGCCCAAAGGGCCGAATTTCCAAACCAGATTATTGCGGGGTTGGCCGAGATCGGGGCCTTTGGGCCCTATATTCCTGAAGAATATGGGGGCGCAGGATTGGACCAGATCAGTTACGGACTCATCATGCAAGAAATTGAACGGGGCGATAGCGGGGTACGCTCTACGGCTTCAGTTCAGTCTTCTTTGGTCATGTACCCAATCTTTACCTACGGAAACGAAGCACAACGAAAAAAGTACCTTCCTAAATTGGCTTCTGGCGAAATGATGGGATGTTTTGGTTTGACCGAACCTAATCACGGTTCAAACCCGGGCGGAATGGAGACGAAGTTCAAAGATATGGGCGACCACTACCTTTTGAATGGGGCCAAACTATGGATCTCAAATTCACCTTTTGCCGATATTGCCGTTGTTTGGGCTAAAAATGAAGAAGGAAGGATCCACGGACTGATCGTAGAAAGAGGTATGGAGGGCTTTTCCACTCCAGAAACCCATAATAAATGGTCTTTACGAGCTTCGGCGACCGGAGAATTGATTTTTGACAACGTTAAGGTGCCTAAAGAAAATTTACTGCCCAACAAATCTGGTTTGGGGGCACCACTAGGTTGCCTAGATTCTGCTAGGTATGGAATTTCATGGGGTGCCATAGGTGCGGCCATGGATTGTTACGATACTGCACTGCGTTATGCCAAAGAGCGCATTCAATTTGGAAAGCCGATTGCGGCCTTCCAACTACAACAAAAGAAATTGGCCGAGATGATTACGGAGATTACCAAGGCGCAGTTATTGGCTTTTCGTTTAGGCCAACTCAAAAATGAAGGTAGGGCGAGCACCGCCCAAATCTCCATGGCGAAACGCAACAATGTTGAAATGGCCATCAAAATTGCCCGAGAAGCGCGGCAAATGTTGGGTGGAATGGGCATAACGGGCGAATATAGCATCATGCGCCATATGATGAATTTAGAGAGTGTGGTTACTTACGAAGGTACCCACGACATCCATTTACTGATTACGGGTGCAGACATTACGGGAATCCCCGCTTTTCAATAAGTCCGTTTTTACGATATTTTTTCTAGACTTACCTTTATTGATTTACTAATAGGTGTATGGCTTTGATCCGCAAAATGATCATGGGGTACCAAAACATTGGTCTCAGGAAAGTAAGCCGCTAAATTTCGTTCAGGAATAGTGTAGGGTAATACGATAAACTTATGGGCCGTTCGTAAAATACCGTCATAGGAACTTGTGATATTGACTACATCGCACTTTTCAAATCCGGCGGTTTTCATGTCATGGGGGTTCATGAAAAGAACCCTTCGTTCATTGTAAACACCGCGATAGCGATCATCGAGTCCGTAAATGGTGGTGTTGAACTGATCATGCGAACGAATGGTCATCAACATATACTCCTCTGGTTTCAAGTCGTGTTTCGGCGGTTTGTTCAGGGTCAATTGGGCCTTACCATTTGGTAATTTGCTAAAGTCGAGTTCACGAACATTGTTCGGCAAATAATACCCCATCCCTTTCGAACGTTGTTCGGTTTCACTGAAACCTTTTGCTACTTGATCGATCTTTTCGCGAATAAGCGAATAATCCTCCCCCATGGCTTTCCAATTGACGGAATGATCACCCTTAAAAAAAGTATCGGCCAGTTCGGCTATGATTTCAGGTTCGCTCTTTAACGTATCGGACGCCGGTTTTAAAATTCCTTTAGACTGCGTAACCCGGCCCATGCTATTTTCAACCGTAAAGTAACGGGGAACGCCGTTCTTCATATCTTTTTCAGAACGGCCAATTGTTGGTAAAAGCAAGGCCGTTTTACCAGTGACAAGATGTGTGCGGTTCAACTTGGTACTGACCTGTACCGTAAGATTACAATTCTGAATCGCCTTTGCCGTGTACTCGGTATCGGAAGCTGCCATCAAAAAATTTCCGCCCAGGCACATAAAGAACTTGGCTTTGCCTTCGTACATCGCCTTCATCGCCGCAACGGTGTCGAAGCCTTCTTCCGATGGCGGCCTAAAACCCAGATGTTTTTCAATTCTTTCGTTCAGTGCCCTATCAACAAAATGCATAATACCTACACTTCGGTCACCCTGCACATTGCTGTGCCCGCGAACCGGACAAGTACCCGCATTCGGTTTTCCCAAAGCGCCCTTGAGCAGCAGCAGGTTCACATATTCACGAATATTCGCCACGCCATTTTTATGTTGTGTCAACCCCATCGCCCAACAGACTATAATTTTGGTCTTCTTCGCCAAAAAGCTGACCGCTATATCGATCTTCTCACGAGGTACACCACATTCTTGTAGCAACTGTCCTTCATCATAGGTTTTTAAATCGGCCATCAGTAGCTCATAACCATCTACATATCTGTTCAAAAAACCATGATCGAAAACATCGCGTTCTATAGCATCTAAGGCAGCTAGTTTGATGAGAATCAGTTTCATCAAGGCAATATCTTGGTTGATCTTTACTTGAAGATGCAGATCGGCAATATCGGTACCGTTGAACCAACCTTTTATATGTTGGGGATTCTTGAAATTTACCAGTCCCGATTCTTCAAGGGGGTTAATACTGATAACCTTTCCGCCATTTTCTTTGCATTTTTCAAGGGCGGAAAGCATTCTTGGATGGTTGGTACCCGGGTTTTGACCGGCAACAAGTACCACCTCGGCCTCATAAAGATCTTCTAAGGTGACCGATCCCTTTCCAATTCCTAAGGTCTCATTAAGTGCCACGCCACTTGATTCATGGCACATATTGGAACAGTCGGGCATGTTGTTGGTACCATAGGCACGGGCGAACATTCCGTATAAGAAGGCGGCCTCGTTGCTTGATCTTCCTGAGGTATAAAAAATCGCGTCGTTTGGAGAATCAAGGCCATGTAGCTCATTTGAAATAAGTTCATAGGCCTTATGCCAGGCAATTGGCTCATAATGAATGCTTCCCGCTTTGAGCAGCAGCGGTTCTGTAATTCTTCCGAATTGGTTCAGCTGAAAATCGGTCAGTTGCGAAAGCGCTTCCACAGAAAACCTTCTAAAGAAATCCGCACCAATATGTTTTTCGGTAGCTTCGTCGGCAAGGGCCTTCGCCCCGTTCTCACAGTACTCCGCAATTTTGGAGGGTTTTTCGGGGTCGGGCCAAGCGCAGCTGGGGCAATCAAAACCGTCGGGTTGGTTCATGTCTAGAAGGGCGCGCATAGACCTTAAGATACCCATTTCCTTAAAACCATGCCGTAGCGCCTCTTTCACCCCCAAAGCGCCTGCCGCATAATGAACAGGCTCTTTTACCGTTAGTCCGGTAAATTCTTCGCTTCCCCTAACGGAGACGTTTCTCTTGATAAACTCACTCATAGGTTTGGTTTCATCCGTCCTTTAAAATCAAATAAAAAACCGTTGCACCCTAAAGGTAGTAAACAACAAAGCAGATTTGAACCTTTTTGCTTGTAGAAATGCTCCTAAAAAAATCTTGATAACAATTTAACAGGCATTCACCACAACTTTTGCCTTCTACACATCATTTAATTGCCCTGCACCTATGACCCTTGTATCTTTGGAGGGTAATTAAGAAGTAAATTTTTTCATTTTCATATAGTGTTCTCGTGAAAGAGTCCGGTCTTGATTGATCGGACTCTTTTTAGTTCAGCGTGCCGCCCTTTCTTAAATTACAAATGGGCGCAAAATAGCCTCACACCCTTCTCTTCTCCAGCCTAAAGGCAATTTTACGAACCCCATGATCCGTGTCCCATTGTTTTGTTTCTAGAAAACCGAAGGCCGTATATAATTGCACGGCAGGTTCATTGGCCAAACCGGTTTCAACGGTAACTGTTCCAACCCGATAACTATCCAATGTAAATAGAATCAGTTTGCTTGCGATACCTTGTCTAAAATGCTCTGGATGCACCACCAAGCTTTGAATATGTAAAGCATCGGCCAAAACCTTAAGTTCTACAACGGCCACCAATGTTGCATTTTTCAAATATCCATAGAACACGTTCTCACTGTTCAAAAAACCGTCCAATTTTCGCTGTAAGGGCGGAAAATCAATGGCGTTCAACAAGCTTGCCTCAATGCTGTAGGAGGCTTGAAAAATAGCACGGATCTTAACGGCAACTTCCTCGCACTGGTTATTGAGTTCTGTTATCATCTCTAATGGTTGTGGCAAGTGGGCTTCGCACTGTTTTAAACAAAGAGCTTATTTCGTAACTATAAAACTACTACTTTTAAAAAGGTAACGATCTTGGCCGCATGTCGAAATTCAAAGAGGATTTAAGAAAAGAAGAAGTTTTAGGGGTGTTCTTGGATAAAATTTATAAAAAACTGAACATTGCCCTGACACGGGTAAGCGATTCAGCTATGCAACGCCAAGGCATTGATTTGATCTATTCGCATGCAGATGAAACAGTACATATCGACGAAAAGGCCCAGCTACATTATTTGAACAGAGACCTGCCGACCTTTACTTTTGAGCTTTCGTATACCAAGGGTACGCTGCCCAGGCAAGGCTGGTTGTTCGACCCAGATAAGAAAACCGACTATTATTTTTTGGTGACCGGCATATTGGCGAAAAACAAAGAACTAACCCATGCATCGAATATCACGGGCTGTAAGATTACGGCGGTCAATAGGTATAAGCTGATCAATCACCTCAAGACTTTGGGATTGACACCGGAAAAATTGGCATTCTACGACAGTGAGCTACGGGAAAACAGACAATTTGGCCAACACCTCATCGAAGAACTAGATCCAAAAAACGGTTCTTTACACTTTACGGAACACTTGCAAGAAAACCCCATCAATCTAAAGCTTCGACTCGATTACCTTTTAGAGGCCAAGGTGGCCAAAAGGATCTATCCTATTGGTTGATCTGCTGAAATAGGGCGGCCCCTATTTTTTGCACCACGCCTACAACAAGCGCATTGCCCATAAAAAAAGCCCTTTTGGTGTCATTGATGCCGTTGATTTTGGTATGGTCGTCAGGAAACATGTTCAAACGTTCGAGCTCCACAGGAGTCAATCTGCGGAGACCTTTCTTGGTATTGACCACATGCTTGAACCTTGACGGCGATTTGCCACCCTCACCGGTAATGATGGTGCGGGAAGCATTGTTCAAGGCATCTGGAAAGACCATTCCGCCCTCGCTGTAGTTATATTCAAACCCGGCGGATGTTTTGCGCACCTCCTTTTTTCCCCCTTTTAAATACTCCCATTTTGGCAGGTCTTCCGGATTGATGAAGAAATCGTCCATGACCTCTCCACTTTGAAGAATATCGGCCAATACTGTGCGTTTTCCATCGAAATTAGGTAATGTTTTTAGCGTATGGACTTCTCCCTCTACCATCATTCCCGTATTCTCAAAGGGTGATAGTTTAGCTTCTTTGTTGAAATCATTTGTAATGGATACCAAGTCTCCCGTAAGGTGGAAAGTAACGCTATTAGTAACATCGGTACCCACCGGAAATGCCTGTGCCATAGTACCGTCATTCAACAACCAATCGGTTCTGTCCAATTTTTTAAGTTTCTTGTAAACCTTGGTAGAACTATGGTAGGCTATGAAAAAAATGCGTCTTCTTCTTTGCGGCATTCCATATTCCGCGGCATTGATTACCCGCCACTCCACCGCATAGCCCAACTGCTCCAAACTTTTTAACATAACGGCATAATCGCGCCCACGTTGATTTGAGGGAGATTTTAAAAGCCGGTCTACATTCTCTAAAAAAAGGTACTTTGGCTTGTTCTTCTTTTCCGATAGAATTCTATGTATTGACCACCAGAGCACGCCCTTCCTACCGATCAACCCCTTCGAATTGTGCAATGTGGTCGCAACGGAGTAGTCTTGACAGGGAAAACCGCCGACCAATAAATCATGATCGGGTATTTCATCAATGGGTACGGAAGCTATATCTTGGTTCGAATGGTTCTCGCTGCCAAAACGTGCCTCGTAAACCAAGGAAGCGTGTTGAATTTTGGTAGCAGGTTCCCATTGATTGCTCCAGACCACTTCATACTTCGGGTTTTCAGACTTTGGAAAACCCTCAAGACCTATGCGAAAACCGCCCACACCCGCAAAAAGTTCCACTACTTTTATCTTCATATCAATTTCAGAAATCAGATCCACTAAACTATTGTTTTTTTAAGTAAGATCCAAGTGCGAAAGGGAATTTAAATACACGGGTTTTGAACATTTGTTCATGGCTTACTGAGGGCCTTCTTCTTTTCAAATACCCGAACACTCGTCTTTACCTCGGCGTAACGGGGGTCGCTCACATAATCTTGTTTCTGCATCTTTACGACCTCGATGCTCAAAAACCCGAACTCGCTGACCACCTTGCCATAGAATCGGTAAATACCCCTACCGCGAAAAGCATACATGGCCGCTACGGGCGGAAAAAGCACCGCATCGAATACCTTGCCCTGCTGATCCACCATCGTGGCAAAATACATGCGTTTACCATCATGGGTGCGGGCATTCTTTACCGTAACCATATACCCGTAGATATCGATATAGCGGTTGAGGTAGCCCTCAAGATCTTTGCAACCTGTAGAATTTTTTGGGGATTCGGCCAATAACTCGAACGGACTGCACAAACAGAAACCCAACAGCTCCAATTGGGTAAAGGCCGTTTCAAGATCCGTAGTGCGCATCTTCGGAATTTCAAAATCCTGGTGTACGGGTCTGAACAGTTTCGGATGTTCAATTTTAATATTCCTGTTTAGGAATAGATGGGCCTTCCATAACAGTTCATGCTTGTTGGTCTGGGTAAAACGAAAGGCGTCGATACGAATCAGGATGCTTACCTGTTCTATGGATATAAGTACCCGATCTAGAAAATCTTCCAAGGAAGCAAAATTTCCATTGAACGTACGTTCTTTCAGGATGCGTTCCGCGACACGACTTTCCAATTCGCGCAAATAACCGAATCCTAAAAAAATATCCTTACCATAAATAACATTGGCATTTTTACTTTGATTGATACAAGGGGGATGGATGGTAGCGCCCATCATTCGGGCTTCATGAACATAAAATTCAGGTCGGTAAAATCCGCCTCCGTTATTGAGCACCGCCACCATATATTCCAACGGATAATAGGCCCGCAAGAACAAGGTCTGGTAACTTTCGACCGCGTAGGAAGCGGAATGCCCCTTGGCAAAGGCATAACCTGCGAAACTGGCGATCTGTTCCCATATTTCAAGGATAACCGTATCGTCTTCCCCCTTTTTACGGCAATTATCGATGAACTTTTCCTTTACTTTTTGAAATTCCTCACGCGAACGGAACTTACCGCTCATACCCCTGCGCAATACATCGGCTTCGCCAAGGTCTAGGTCGGCGAAATGGTGGGCGACTTTGATAACATCCTCTTGGTAGACCATGACCCCGTAGGTTTCGGGCATAATATCCAACATTACCGGATGTGCCTTCTCTTCAGCCCTACCGGGGTTACGATGTCTCAGAATATATTCTCGCATCATACCACTTTTGGCCACCCCGGGCCGAATGATGGAGCTTGCGGCTACCAAGCCCAAATAGGTGTCTACTTCTAGTTTTTTGAGCAGCATTCGCATTGCGGGCGACTCCACATAAAAACAGCCCATGCATTGCGCGGTCTTGACAAGGGTATTGATTTTCGGGTCTTTTTTGAACTTTTGAATGTCACGAATATCGATTTCAGCCCATTCTTCGGGATAATTATGCTCTACGATTTCCAATGCCTCTTTGATCTTCGCCAAACCCCGTTGCCCCAGAATATCGAATTTGTAAAGACCTACATCTTCGGCAATGACCATATCGAACATGGTAGTGGCAAAACCCTTGGGGGGCAAATGGGTGGCCGAAAAATAATGTAGTGGTCGTTCACTGATCAAAATACCGCCTGCGTGAATGCTCAAATAATTGGGCATACCTTCCAGCAACTTGGTGTACTTGACAACCAAGGCCGAGACATCATCGAGTCTAGTAGCTTGAAAATTACCATCGGAAAGTGTATCGATTTCATCTTTGGGCAAACCAAAAACCTTCCCCAGTTCACGCACCATTCCTTTCCAGTGAAACGTAACATAAGTGCCCAATAGGGCAACATTTGCAAACCGTTTGAAAATATACTCGGTCATTGCGGGTCGGTCACGGTGCGAAAAATCGATGTCAAAATCAGGAGGGTTCACCCGGTAGAGATTGATGAACCGCTCAAAATAAAGATCAAGTTCCATAGGATCCACATCGGTAATGTACAGCAGATAGGCGACAAGGCTGTTGGCGCCACTACCCCGACCAACGTAAAAGAACTTTTGCGCACGGGCGTAGGAAACAATATCCCAATTGATGAGAAAGTAAGAGACAAAACCCATCTTTTTGATCAGGTGCAATTCTTTCTCAAGGCGTTGCAGCACAGCCTGCCCGCCTTCAGGATATCTACGCGGCAAACCCTCTTGACAGAGTCGCCCTATCATTTCTTCATCTTCTTCCTTTGTCGCGTTATAGGTCTTAAGGTTCTGCGGTTTTCGTCCTTCGGAAAAATCAAAATGAATGCTACAGGAGTTCAGTAGTCGCTCTGTATTCTCCAAGATAAAACTATGCTCTGAGAAGACTGCCGCGAGGTTTTGGATAGGGAACATCTTTTCATCTTCCGACGCCTGTTCGGTAGTCGGAAGCTTGCTCAATAAAATATTGTTATCAATGGCCCGTAGCAACCGGTGCGCGTTAAAGTCACGTCTATTTCTAAAGGTAACGGGTTGTAATACCACCAGTTTATGCTTCAATTCAATGAGTCTTGAAAACCGCAACCTTCGTAGATCAGCAATCGATATGCCTATAAATTCATGTTCTGCAAAAGTCTTTTGATCATTGAGCAGTACTTTCTCAAAGGGGTAGATAATATAGGCATGTTCAAAAATTGGTGCAATGGCAGGTAGCTTTTTCTCTTCATGCAAATGTTTTGACAAAAAGGTGTTCAATTCTTGATAACCTTCATTGTTCTTTGCAATACCAACGAAGCAGGGCTCCACTCCATTTCTAAAATCGATGCCCAGCAAGGGTTGTATTCCGAATTCAGGTGCCTTGCGCACAAAATTGAGTCCGGCCGAAGTAGTATTGATATCGGTCAGCACCAACCGTTTAACATGGTTTTCTTGGGCCAGTTTCAAAAGCTCAAGTTCTGAAAAAGTGCCGTAGCGGAGACTGTAGTATGTGTGGCAGTTCAGGTACAAATTATTATTGGTTGTTCGTTATTCTTTGTTGGTTGTTGGCCAAGACCATCATCAACACAACATTATTGTTTGCGATGCGCCAATACCACTGGTGGCAAACCGTTGAAAGGGTTGTGCATGCGGCCTATGGTATTCTTGCCCATGGCCGAGGCACGTACAACACTTTTATCGCCGTAACGGTTCCTGATCTTATCCATGGCGTGGTATAGGTTGAGTATTTCCTCGGTATCATCGAAAAGGTTGATCTGGTAGTTACCGCTTACCAAATGACTGAAACGTATGCCGATCAATCGCACCAACATTCTTCGGTTGTACAGGGTTTTGAACATGTCCAAGATTTTCGGAATCAAAATATGGTCGGCACTGGTATACGGGATCTTCAATTGTTTGGAATAGGTGTTGAAATCAGAATACCGGATCTTGACCGAGATGCAGGCCGTCAACTTTTCGCCCCGTCGCAATTGGTAGGCGAGATTCTCGGTCATGGCGATCAGTATACCCCGCAACTTGACCATATCAATGGTGTCTCGATCAAAAGTACGTTCGGTGGAAATGGATTTTCGTTCACAGAACGGAATCACGGGCGTATTGTCAATACCGTTGGCACGTTTCCAAATAACGCTGCCGTTGGCGCCGAGTACGCGTTGCATGACCTCCAAGGGCATTTCTTGAATATTGATAACCTGGCGCAGCCCAAGATTTCGCAAGGTTTGGTAGGTTTTATCGCCTACCATGGGTATTTTCTTAATGGACAAGGGTGCCAGAAAGGGTTTCTCGAACCCCATATCTATCTTCAACTGATTGTTGGGCTTTGCCTCATTGGTTGCGACCTTCGAGACCACTTTATTGGCCGACAGCCCAAAAGAAATAGGAAGTCCGGTTTCTTTGATGATCTTTTTCCGCATTTCAGAAGCATACTGATAACACCCGAAAAAACGATCCATACCCGTGAGGTCGGCATAAAATTCATCGACACTTGATTTCTCGAACAAGGGTACATGCTCTTTGATGATCTCGGTAACGATATCAGAATGTTTGCTATATTCCCCTGCATTACCGCGAATGACAAACGCCTCAGGGCAAAGCTCCCTGGCCATTTTCATGGGCATACCTGAATGTACCCCAAAAGCGCGGGTCTCATAACTACAGGCAGCTACGACCCCGCGGTCGCCCGTACCGCCGACCAATAAAGGTTTGTTCTGCAACTCACGGTTATTGAGTCGCTCTACCGATACATAAAAGGTATCAAGGTCGATATGGAGTATGGTCTTTGTCATTAGCATCCTTAAAATTGGGATAGCTAATTTATGGATTATTTCCTTATTTTTGGATTTATTCCATATTATTTTATTTAAAAAAAGCCCATAACATTCGCTAGGGCTTTTTAACCATTTAGTGCTATAGTCATCATGACCTGTTTCTATGATTAATCAAAGGCAAAGCCGGTATAGATCCTATATACCAAAGCGTATGACGTTATAAGAATAAGTGCAAAGCAGAACCATGAAAATATTTTCAAATAATTACGTAAAATATAATTTCCTAAATTTTTAAATGCTTCCAAATAAATCTCCCTGATAAGTAATGTTGTTTTCATAATCAGATCATTTTAGTATTGATATACCACTAGAACAACAAAGGCCGTGCAAACTTTACCTTCTTACGCCCATTTTTGCTGAATTAACCCAAAAATTGGATGAAAAGCAGGTTTTAGGCCCAAATAAGGTATGCCATACCTATACATCAGCGCAGGTATACAAGAACTTGGTAGCGATTTTGATGGTCGGACTTTAGGTTGAAGCACGGGAAATCGATCTTCAAAAACCGAAATACTCTTTAGCGTTGTTATAGGATATATCTTGTACCAGTTTTCCGATCCATTCGATATCATTGGGCAGTTCGCCCCTTTTGATCTCATCACCAAAAAGATTGCACACTATGCGACGGAAATATTCGTGTCTTGGAAACGATAGAAAGCTCCGAGAATCGGTCAACATACCCACAAAAGTGCTGATAAGCCCGATATTCGATAGGGCGTTCATCTGCTTTGCCATTCCATCTTTTTGGTCCAAAAACCACCAACCAGAACCAAACTGTACTTTGCCTTTGATAGAACCATCATTGAAATTGCCTATCATCGCGGCCATAACCTCGTTATCACTTGGATTCACGTTGTAGATGATCGTTTTGGTCAACTTGTCTTTACGATCCAACCGGTCAAGAAACCTAGAAAGGTTCTTCGCCTGCGACCAATCGCCTATGGAGTCCCACCCCGTATCGGGGCCCAAGGTCTGCAGCATTCTACTATTATTGTTTCTCAAGGCACCCAAATGAAACTGTTGTACCCACCCGAACTCGTGGTATGCCTCACATAAAAACAACAACAGTGCACTTTGGAATTTCTGCGATTCTTCTTCTGAGACACTTCCCTTCCCACGCCTCTTCTTAAAAATGGATTTGACCTCGTTCTCGGTAAAATCGGTTGCAGGAATATAGTCTAGACCATGGTCACATAGGGTGCACCCATTTTGATCGAAATACGCGATCCGCTTTCTCAAGGCCGAACATAGATCTTCATACGAGGCGATCTTCTGGTCAGCGGCAATCTCCAAGCTATCGATATAGGTATTGAAGGTTTCATGGTGAATAAAAATAGCCTTATCGGGCCTGAAAGCGGTACTTACCCTCGTTTTAAAATCACTTTTGGCGATGCTTTGATGGTTCTCGAGGGTATCGGTAGGATCTTCGGTAGTACACAGCACTTCTACGTTCATTCGAGATAAAAGTCCACGGCAGGTAAAATCGGCATGCTGTAACCTTTCAGAAGTTTCGTGGTAGACCGAAGTTGCATTTTTGGCACTTAACAGCCCGGTTATACCAAAATAGCGGTCCAGTTCGAGATGCGTCCAATGATACAAAGGGTTGCGCATGGTATAGGGTACTGCAAAGGCCCATTTTTCAAATTTATCGTGATCAGTGGCATTGCCCGTAATGAACTTCTCTTCAATACCTAGGGTTCTCATAGCACGCCATTTGTAATGATCGCCATTTATCCAAACCTCGGTGATGTTCTTAAATACGGTATTCTCGGCTATCTGTTTTGGAGGCAGGTGGTTATGGTAGTCGATTATGGGCATTTTAGCGGCGTAATCGTGGTACAGTTCTACCGCGTAGCTGTTCTCTAGAAGAAAATCGGAGTGGGTCAATGGCTTGCTTTCGTGCATCCTGCAAATATAATTATGAAAGTTCAAAATGTACCTATTCTCAAGGAATAGGTGTGTAAGTTAAAAATTATTTTTATATTCGTTAACGTTAACGTAAAAATATATCTGCATTTAAATTGCCGTTAGCAAATAACTTTTAACGAACTAAAGAACACTCATGCAAAAAACCAATTACTCCATTTTACTCCCCCTGTTACTAGTTAGCCTATCCATTTCGGCCCAAGATGGTTGGGAGGTACTTTTCAATGGAAAGGATTTCAAGAATTTCGAACAACTGAATGGTGACGCCAAATATGAAATTAAGAACGGAGAGATGATCGGCACCTCTAAGATGGGAACCCCCAACAGCTTTATGGCTACGAAGAAAACGTACGGCGATTTTATTCTTGAGTTCGAGGTCTTTGTTGAAAACGGCCTTAACTCAGGGGTTCAATTCAGAAGCCTGAGTCTACTTGAGGTTATGGACGGCCGCGTGCATGGCTATCAATGTGAGATAGAGACCAGCTCAAGAAAATGGGCGGGGGGTATTTATGACGAGGCCAGAAATGGATGGCTTTATCCATTGACCAGAAACCCAAAAGGGCAAGAGGCCTTTGTGCTAGGGCAATGGAACCACTATCGAATCGAGGCCATCGGCAATACCATTCGAACCTGGATCAATGACATTCAATGTGCCAATCTTGTTGATGAAACTACCCCTGAAGGCTTTATCGCCTTTCAAGTGCACGCCATAAACGAAGAAGCGCTAGAGGGTAAAACGGTACGATGGAAAAACATAAAAATCAAGACCACCGATTTACACAAGGCTAGAAAAAGTGTAGCTAATGGAGTACCCGAAATCAGTTATTTGACGAATACCCTGACCGAAGATGAAACACGAAAAGGCTGGCGACTACTGTGGGACGGTAAAACTACCGAAGGTTTGCGCGGGGCCAAGCTTGCCAGCTTTCCCGATAAAGGTTGGGAAATTAAAGATGGTATCCTTACGGTACTTTCATCAGGCGGGGCCGAATCGGCCAATGGGGGCGACATTGTTACAACCGATCAGCACAGTGAATTTGAATTAAGCGTCGATTTTAAAATTACCGAAGGTGCCAATAGCGGCATAAAATATTTCGTCGATCCAGAACTCAATAAAGGGGAAGGTTCGGCCATCGGACTCGAGTTTCAGGTGCTGGATGATAAAAAACACCCTGATGCCAAAGAGGGGAAGAACGGTAATAGAACCGTTGGTTCTTTGTATGACCTGATCAGGGCAGAAAATACCACTAATTCAAGGGGCAAGAACTTCAAAGGGGTTGATCAGTGGAACAATGCCCGAATCGTAGTTAGGGGTGGTCATGTTGAACATTGGCTCAATCAGGTCAAAGTGGTCGAGTTTGACCGATTCAGCCAGTTGTTCAGAGCACTGGTGGAGAAAAGCAAATATGAGGCATGGCAGAATTTTGGTCAAATACCAGCGGGATTGATCCTGCTACAGGATCATGGTGACCAGGTTTCCTTCAAGAACATCAAAATAAGAGAACTTTAAAATTTAAACACTACATAGTACCATGGAAAATACCAGAAGAGATTTCATTAAAAAAACAACACTGGCAACAGGTGCCATTGCCCTTGGGGCCAATGCGATGAGCGCAAGCAGCTATCGGAAAATAATCGGTGCGAACGATCGTGTCCGTGTGGGTATCGTTGGTTTTTCAAATCGTTGCAAAAGTGCGTTGATCCCATCGTTCAACATGCACAGTAAGGCACAGAATTTTGAAATCGTAGGCGTTTCGGATATCTGGAACAGGCGAAGGGACGAAGGCATGGCCCATATCAAAGAAGTTACCGGAAATAAGGTTGCCCAATGGCGCAACAACGAAGAGATGTATGACAAGAACGACATTGATGCGGCCATTATCTCAACTGCAGATTTTCAACATGCACTGCATACCGTTGAAGCGGCGAACGCCAAAAAGGACGTGTACTGTGAAAAACCATTTGCCGAGACCATGGAAGATGCGCGTATTGGCATGAAGGCCGTTAAAGAATCGGGGATCATATTTCAAATCGGCTCGCAGAGACGAAGCGGAACCAATTACCATGCCGCCAACGACTATATCAAATCTGGACAGTTCGGAGATATCGTAATGGTAGAAATGACATGGAACGTTAACCAGCCCGGAAGATGGCGCTTACCAAAACTAACCAGTGAGATCAAAGAATCGGATACCGATTGGGTACGCTACCAAATGAACAGGCCAAAGGCTGATTGGGATCCTAGAAAATACTTGGAATACCGTTTGTTCTGGCCGTATTCTTCAGGAATTCCTGGCCAATGGATGTCGCACCAAATCGATACCGTACATTGGTTCACCGGCCTACAGCATCCGCGAAGCGTTGCCGCTAACGGTGGTATTTACTTATGGAAAGATGGTCGAAAAAACTTTGACACCATGTCTGCCGTTTTCGATTACGGACCCGCCGACGATATGGGTTCCGGTTTTCAGGTCACCTATTCTTCACGCTTCACGAATTCCGCGGGAGGCACCAAGGAAATCTACTATTCGAACGGAGGGGAATTGAATTTAGACACCAACCAGGTTACCGATAATGGCGGCCTTTCAGAAAGAATGGCCGCTGAAATGGAAATGAAACCGAACAGATTAGCCTCATTCAGTCTTGCCGATAATGCCCCGGCCGTGGTTACCGCCGCGGATACCGGTGCAGACACTATGACTTCGATGCACATGCTGAATTGGATGGAGTGTGTTCGAAGCCGCAAAACCACCAACGGCCCTATCGAAGCCGGCTATAATCATTCCATTGCGAATATCATGACCACAGCGGCATTAAGAACCGGACTTAAAGCTACCTTCGATGAAGCAACACAAAACGTGCTTGCGGGTGGTCAGATATTCCAATACTAAAATTTGAACTGATGTTTAAAAAGGTAATCGTATGTATTTTCATAATGCAATTGGTATTGGTATCGTGCAAAGACAAGAAAGCAGCTACCGACATGAATGAATCCGTGAAAGAGGATGCATCCGCTGCGACCAAGGTCAGTTTCGTCAACGACACGGTGGCTCAGAAAGTGTCTGTAAGGATAAACGGTAAACTATTCACCAATTATGTTTATGATGGTAAGACCCCTAAACCGATACTGTATCCTATAGTTACCAAAAGTGGCAAGACCGTTACACGCGGTTTTCCCTATGAGCCCAGGGCGTTCGAACGTGTGGATCACCCGCATCATGTCGGGCATTGGATGAACTATGGCGATGTCAACGGACTAGACTTTTGGAATAATTCATACGCCATTCCGGCGGAGGAAAAACACAAATACGGCACCATCCATCATCAGGCCATTTCTAGTCTTGACCCTGAGAACGGTGTTTTGACCGTAAAGGCCGTTTGGCGTTCGCCCAATGGCAACGACTTGTTGGAAGAGACGACCGTGTTTACTTTTTCGGAAGATGGAAATACCCGCACCATTAAAAGGTCAACCACCTTATCGGCCCTTGAGAATGTTTCATTTACCGATAATAAAGAAGGAATGTTCGCCATTCGTATGGCGCGAGAATTAGAGCTGCCCACTGATAAACCTGCCATTTTTACCGACTCACAGGGCAATGAAACCACTGTTGCCGCTTCAAATAACGAAGGTGCCGGCGGCGATTATCTAGCCAGTGAAGGCCTTACCGGAAATGACGTTTGGGGCACCCGGAACCGTTGGGTGAAATTATACGGTAGTATTGATGAGGAAGCCATTTCCGTGACCATACTCGATCATAGGGAGAACGTGGGCTACCCCACCTACTGGCATGCCAGAGATTATGGCCTTTTCGCGGCGAACCCCCTTGGGCAAGCTGTTTTTTCGGAAGGGAAGGAAACGTTGAATTTCAAGCTTCAAAAATCAGAATCGGTGACGTTCAATTATGCCATGGTAATACACAACGGGTCGGTTTTATCTAATGAAACCATCGAGGCCGCCTTTAAAAATTTCAATCGATAACCACACACAAAGAATCATTATGCGCTCTGTACTTTCCTTGATTTTTACCTTACTCCTTGCAGCTTGCCATGGTCAAGAAGTTGAATTGAAGTCCATTTTCAACGGCCAAGATTTTGAAAATTGGATCGAACCCGAAAATAATGTTTGGTGGTCTATAGAAGATGGTGTTCTCTCAGTTCAAAGTGATCCAACTAAAACCGGTTCGAACTTATGGACTACGGAAAGTTATGCCGATTTTGTGGTTCAAATGGACTTTAAATTTGGTGAAGGTACTATTGATTCTGGCATTTTCATGCGCGGCGAGGATGAAAAAAATCCGCAGATACAAATAGGTGAGTCCGGTTCGCTGAAGCGAGATATGACCTGTTCGCCCTACGTGCCCAAATTGGGTTATCCTGTAGAAGCGGAGGGCATCAAAGAGCTATTGAAATTAGACGATTGGAATACCATCAAGGCAATGGCCGTAGGCAACACGTATAAGGCATGGCTCAATGGCAAGGAGGTAATGAACTATACTTTGGAAGATGCCACCCTCAATGGGCCGATCGGTATTCAATTGCATCCGGGTAGAGACATGTCCATTTATTTTAAGAATATCATGGTCGCAAAACTTTAAGTAGCTTATCCAAGACTTCCTATAATTCGGAAATCTGTAAAAAATAAGATACTTTCGCTTCCAAGCTAAGCTAATCCTAGATTAAGGCAGAACATGGGAATCAAGCAAATCGCAAAACTGGCCAACGTATCCATCGGTACCGTAGACAGGGTCTTGCATAAAAGAGCAGGGGTTTCCAAGGAAACCGAAGAAAAGGTAATGAAGGTCATTAAAGCCATCGATTATAAGAGAAACACCACTGCAAGTAGACTAAAACTGGCCTCGGTCAAAAAAATCGAAATTGCCATCCTTATTCCGATTACAAAGAACAAATGGAACTATTGGAAACTACCTAAAAAAGGAATCGTCAAGGCCGTTGAAGAACTTACAGAGCTTGGGGTTAACGCAGATTTTTATCAATTCACCGATGCCGAATCATTCACCAAGCTAAGTGGCGATATTTTTTTAAAAAAGTACGACGCCATCATCACCGTGGCATTTTTTGTGAATGAAAGTAATAGCCTTTTAGAGCGTGCGCATAAAAATAACATTCCCGTGGTCTTTTTAGATACCGAAAAACCCTTGCAAAACGAGGCCTTTTTCATTCGTCAAAATTCTCATAAAGCAGGTTTGGTAGCGGGTAGACTATTACATGGTCTGGTCGGTGTTCAGGGTTCATATTTTGTAGTCAATATCATCAACGATAGGGGTATCCACGCCAACACCATTCAAAGGGAACACGGTTTCCGTACGTTCTTCAAACAATATGGTGCCGCTGTCGAAATTACTACCATTAACTACACCATAACCGGCGAATTCAACATTACCCATGAAATGGAATCTTGGTTCAAAAAAGCAGGACCCAAAGGCATCTTCGTCACCAATTCAAAGGCCCATTTTCTGCCCGGTATTTTGGAAGCTAATGCGATTGACGATACCTATATTGTCGGTTTCGATTTGAACAAACAGAATTTAAAGCACCTTAAAAACGGTAAGATCAATTTCTTGATAAACCAACAGCCCGATTTTCAAGGGTATACTGCCATAAAAGCGTTGTTCAACTTCTTGACCAGAGACGATGATTCAGAACTGAATCTTGATAT
>JBHJNU010000011.1:0-27011 GCA_050330515.1 Flavobacteriaceae bacterium
CCCCGACGTTTCGGGGGAACCCTGTTCTTCCCGTTCACAGCGGGGCGCTTTACCAGATAAGCTAGAGACACCATTTCATCGAAGACCCGAAAGGATTCGAACCTTTACAACAAGAATCAAAATCTTGTATGCTAGCCGTTACATCACAGGTCTATTCGTAAGCCTAATAAGATTCGAACTCATACCTCAAGGGTAGAAACCTTGTGTGCTATCCATTACACCATATGCTTAATCGTACCCCACCCAAGATTCGAACTTGGACTTAAAGGATTTTAAGTCCTTTGCCTCTGCCAATTGGGCTAGTGGGGCATTTGTACAGGGAGAGAGATTCGAACTCTCAGTTTACTGGTTCTAAGCCAGCCGCGTTTGCCATTTCGCCATCCCTGCAAATTGTTGAGGCATTAGGGTTCGAACCTAAGACTCCCGTGTTAAAAGCACGGTACTCTACCAACTGAGTTATACCTCATTATGTACTCTGTAGGGGAATCGAACCCCTATTTCCTGATAGAAAGTCAGGCGTACTAGCCATTATACGAACAGAGCAAAAGTCTGAGAAGCAGGGTTGACTTCGCCTTTCCTGCAACTACTCCTTGCTAATCAAATTCAAGTAAACTTGATTTAATTGAGTCGTCTGAGAAGCAGGATTCGAACCTGCAACCTCCCGCGTCCAAGGCGGGTAAACAGCCGTCGTTATCTTCTCAGTCTTGCAGTACCGACGGGACTCGAACCCGTACCTTCCCGATAGACAGTCGGGCGCTCTAGCCTTTGAACTACGGTACTATTGTGGAAGTAGTAGCCCCGACGTTTCGGGGGAACATACTTTGCTAGTGGAAGCAGAAGGACTCGAACCTACATGCTCCGAAGAGACCTGATTTACAGTCAGGCGAGCCAGCCAATTGCTCAATACTTCCAAATCATTTAGAGACAAGGATGAGATTCGAACTCATAAAAAACGGATTTGCAATCCGCTACCTTTACCATTCAGCCACCTTGTCAATTTGGCGGAGGGCAAAGGAATTGAACCTTCACTGCCTTTTGGCAGACTCGCTTAGCAGGCGAGCGCAACAAACCAGTATTTGCCTACCCTCCAGTTGCGGAAGAGGTGGGAGTCGAACCCACACGAGACTGGATACTCCGAACACTTTTCAAGAGTGTGGCCACCGCCCTTTGGCTTGCTCTTCCGAAATCATACGAATAAAAAAAAGCATCTCTTTTCGGGAGATGCTCTGTATCGCATTATATAGAATTTATATATCAACGCATAACAGCAATGTTTCTCCCTTTCGCATAAATGGACAGTTCATGAAAATACAACCGCTCAAAACTTCTCGGCAATTGATCGCAGAGTTCAGAGTGTCTTATGTGTTTTACCAAATGTTTCATTTGTACTATTTGTTTTTTAACGCTGCAAAGATGAAAACTATTTTTGATTTATACAAATAAAAATCAATTTAATATATTGATAATCAATTAGTTATGTTAATTTTAGATAATAGAATCCCTGTCCGTATGACTACAGATTTTGAACATTTTGTACAATCGTCTGTCTACCAATTGTTTTCTGTTTCAACTACCTAATTACGTATTTCTTCACTTCTTATTCATTTGTTTAAAAATTTCCATAAAAAAAGCGCCCAATCTTAATTGGACGCTTTCTCTTTATCGTTTTATTGTATTAATTCATAGAATCAATTTTTAAATAAAGCCGCATAGCGTCCGTTTCGCTCACTATATTCTGAGCGAAAATCGAAGAGACAAAGCCCTTGATTTTGGATGATATGTAACTTTTTCGGTATCATTTGTTTTACAAAGATGTGATTTTTAAACGTTTTGACTCTTTTTTTGTTCTTTTTTTCTTTTTCCAAAAACAAAAGTAACTCACTAATCGATTCCAATTGCCAAAGATTGTCATTTAGATATTTTTTGAACCAACTTTAACCTTTTCAAAGATAGTTTGGTCTATTTTAATATAAGACTTGACTTTTAAATAATCTGAAATTCTAGAAGTGCCATCGGGCCAATCGTTAACAGCGTCAAATAAAATTTTGAATCTCCTCTTTTAATAAGGTTTTCATCCCGTAAATCAATTAATTTGTCAGTTTAAATAATCTATTTCTTACTTCGTTTTCTTCTCCATGGCGCATTTTTCTCCCAGTCCCCGGCCATGATACAACCATAGGGTATGACTTCATCGATTACGTTTCCTAAATCGAATTCATCCATTTGCTCACGTACTGAAGCCGCATTTTTATAGGCACTTGGCAATTCGGAAACATCGATTTCCTTTGAGAAGAAACGCACGTCTAAACCTTCGGTCTCCATGGCGAAAACTTCCTCGTTGGTAAACTCGGCCTTGTTTTTCTTATGTTGGGTTCTACTCATGTTTCGTCCTGCCCCGTGTGGCGCAAAACCTAAATTGGTAGCTGTTGTGTTTCCTTCCACAATTAAGACAGGCTCTGCCATGTTCAAAGGAATCAATCGAGGCCCGGTTATATCGGGCATAAATTTGGCATCTAATGGCGTAGCTCCTTTCGCATGGTAGAACAAATCCCCGTCTTTGAAGACAAAGTTGTGCTCGTTCCAAAAACGATTTTCAGCCTTCAAGCCCAATTTGGTTAAGGTCGCGTCATGTATAACCTCATGATTGGCTTTCGTCCAAGCTCTTATGATCTGTAGGGCATCCCAATACATTTGACCTTCTTCTGTATTAAAGGGTATCCATGCGTTTTGTTTTAAGGTTTCCGGAGAAATCTCTTTTCTGTAGCGTTCTGCGATTTTCATCCCTTTGGTATACAAACGTGCACCAGGGCCTCGCGAACCGTGATGGGTGATCAACATGGTATTTCCGGTTTTTTTGGATTTTCCAACGAACAAGAAATGGTTTCCATCGCCTTGGGTACCTAAATAGGCCCTTGCAGCTTGTAACATTTGTCCATCGTTTAAAAGGGCATTCCCTTCAAAAGCCTCCAAAAGTTCTGCTGGAAAACGGTATTGTGCCTCCCTATCGCGACCACCCGGACCAAAATGTGTACTGGCATGCGCGGCATCCAAAACTGCTTTGGGGTCAGCATCGCCAAAATCGGTGAGCATGACCGAGCAACAAATATCGGCACTATGCATACCCGGGTGAATCGCGTTTTTTGCGGCCACAACGCCACCTACGGGAATCGTTCCTTTCGGGCCGGCAGGGCAAGCATCAGGCATGACCGCCCCGTCAACCAGGGTAGGGGTACGCATTAAAATTTGCATAGATTCCAGAACGGAGTTCACATTGTCCTCTTCCAATTCGTTTTCGGCTTTTATATTGATAGAGAACGCAACGGCCTCAGAATGCAAATCTTGAACAGGGCCAGGTCTGAATGGCTCTAGGTATGCTAACATGGCGCCCTCGTCCAATTGATTTGTATTGATATGTTCGATAGCCTCGGGAAACCATTTTGCTGATTTAAAACCCAATGCGATCAATTCTTTTCCTGTAATGTGTACTGTATTTTCCATACTCTATTTTAATTAGCTCTGCCGACCCTTCGTTCGGCAGAGCGCTACCTGAAGCCTGTTTAACAGGTCTCCTTTATGATTCCGGAACAAATGTCAGGTTCAGGTGCGCAATTATTTTGCGTAGCAAAATTGTATTTTTACGATTACTAAAAATACGCTATTATGGCCCTAACCAAAAATGCCCTGATAAGATACAGAACCATTGATAAGTGTCTACAGAACCACTACCGCCAATGGACGCTAGAAGACTTAATAGAAGCCTGTTCACACAGGCTCTATGAATATGAGGGTAGGCAGGTGAACGTAAGCAAACGAACCGTTCAGCTCGATATACAATTCATGCGAAGCGATAAATTAGGGTATAACGCCCCAATTATTGCCTACGACAAAAAATATTATAAATACGAAGATGAAGACTATTCCATTACCGATATTCCCATTACGGAAAATGATATGAACGTGCTTTCTGAAACGGTAGAAATGCTAAAACAGTTCAAGGATTTTTCATTGTTCTCAGAATTGGGCGGTATCATTCAACGCCTAGAAGATAAGATCCATACCGAAAAAAACCACCAATCTTCAATTATTCACTTAGATAAAAATGAAAATTTGAAAGGACTTCATTGGTTGGATGAGCTATATCAAGCCATACTGAAAAAAGTGGTTTTAAAATTGGTATATAAATCTTTCAAGGCAAACGAGGCCAGCGAAATTGTGTTTCATCCTTGCCTGTTGAAAGAATTCAATAATAGATGGTTCCTGATCGGAAAGGGTAATAATAACAAGGGCATCGTAAACCTGGCATTGGATAGAATACTAGCCATAGACTATGATTTTAGCAAACCTTATTCTTGCTACGAGTTCGATGCCGATGAATTCTATAAAGATGTGGTGGGGGTAACGGTAAACCAGGGCGAGCGCACTTCTACCATAAAACTCTGGATCGATAGATACAATGCACCTTATGTGATTACAAAACCCCTGCATCATTCGCAAACCATGGAAAAGGAGTATGAAGATGGAAGTATTGAGGTAGTACTCAAAGTAAAGATCAATTTTGAGTTAGAACGACTTATTCTGGGTTTCGGAGATGCGATCGAGGTGTTGAAACCGCAGAAACTCAGAAACCGCATTTTTAAAAAGTTGGGAAATGCAGCGCGCAGGTATGTGGATAAGATTGATTAACTACCTGATTATTTTCTTTAGATGAAATGGCTTAATCAGCTCAATAAGCAAAGCTTAATCCAAAAGGGGCATGATTTTTTTTAGCTCGGAATAAATGGGCTCGGGCGTGCTGGTAGAAATTTTAAACGATTTGCTGCTTGTGTCAAAATCAAAATTGATATTCTCAAGATCAACCTCGTTGTAATCTTGCATTCGGGATAACAAAATTCTGGTAACGCCCGACCTGAACCTATATTCTTCTTGGATGAGGGCGTCTAAATTATCCTTCTGTGCCGTTTTTGATGGCAACCAATTGATTCGCATACAAATTTATTAACGCGACAAAGTATGAAAGAAAGGTTATTTTAACAATTTTTTTCCATTAAGTTTTTAACATTTCGTTAAAACGCCTGAAAGGGCTGCTTAACATTTGAAAAATAAGTGCTAAAGTTGGGCTAAAAAATCGCTGTACCACTCTCCTGAAGTCTTCATCCTTCTTTTCTGGGAAGCGAAATCGGTATGCACAAGTCCGAATCTGGGGTAAAACCCTTCTGCCCATTCAAAATTATCGGTAAACGTCCATACAAAATACCCTGAAATTTTATGGCCATCGTTTTTTGCCAAAAGTACTTGCGATAGATATTGCTTAAGGTAGGCAAGGCGTTCGGGATCGTGAATTTTGCCATTTTCCCACCGGTCTTCAAAAGCCGAACCGTTTTCAGTAACGATTATTTTTTTTATGCGTTCATAAGCGCTGTATTGCGCGATCATCTGGTAGATACTGGGCGGGTACACTTCCCAATCCATCAAGGTGGTTTTGACATTGCGCTTAGTGGCCTTTACGATTTTTGCACGCAGGTAGGGTACGGTATAGCTATGTTTTACCACTTCACGGGTGTAATTCTGAATGCCGATAAAATCGAAATCGAAAATGGCTGTTTTCTCATCTTGCGGGTGCCGATATTTTTCAAGTCGTTTCAATATCGGAAGATTCTCGGAAGGATAACCCATACCTAAGGAGGGCTCCAAGAAAAGGCGGTTCAGCAGGGCATCGGCTTTTTTCGCCGCCAAGATATCTTTGGGTTTTTGAGAATAGGGCGTAATCTGTGAACAAGAAAAGGTGGTACCGATCAGGGCATCTGGAATCAAATCGCGAAGCACCCTGCCACCGATTGCCTGGCAAAGTGTTGCATGGTGCACTGCCGGCAGAAAGTTCTTAAGCCCCTTGCGGCCTGGGGCATGCACCCCTAGAAAATAACCCGCTCCGGTAAAGACCATAGGTTCGTTCAAGACCATCCAGTGCTTTACGCGGTCACCAAAAAGAGTAGCACATACCTTGGCGTATTCTTCGAACCACTGTAGAATCTCCCTATTTGTCCATCCCCCTCTATTTTCCAGGGCGGCCGGTAGATCCCAATGATAAATTGTAACCCATGGCGTAATACCGCAAGCCAGGCAGAAGTCGATTACCTGATTGTAGAAATCTACCCCATACGGGCTGATCTCACCACAACCGAGAGGCAGTAAACGCGACCATGATAGCGAAAATCTAAAATTAGGAACGTTCATGGCCTTTAGCAGTAGAATATCCTCTTTGTACCGGTGAAAGAAATCGCAGGCTATTTGACCATGGTGCCCATTAAAAATGCTCCCTTTCTTGGCCGTGAACTCGTCCCATATCGAAGGGCCCTTATCATTTTTGTCATAGGCGCCTTCAATTTGATAGGCGGCCGTAGACACGCCCCAGGCAAAGTCCTTCCCAAAATCTGTAGCCTTAAAATCTGGTTGTTTTGTAAGGTGGTCCTTATTCATGCAGTGGGTTGGCGAATGGCACCAAGGGGAGCTTCTTTAAGAATTCGGTCAATTATGGTTTCGGTAATATCTGGATAGAACATCTGGATCTTGGGTTCGCTTTCGACCCAATCTTTTATGGTATCGAGATGTTTCATTTTAAAGGATTTGACTACAGGTACGCCCATATCTGCCAGGGCCGCCGCATTGCATTGTTGTTC
Source organism: Flavobacteriaceae bacterium (assembly GCA_050330515.1). GTDB lineage: Bacteria > Bacteroidota > Bacteroidia > Flavobacteriales > Flavobacteriaceae > Maribacter_C. The sequence goes on from JBHJNU010000011.1 coordinate 6,675, forward strand.
ATATTGCGTTTTCATGGGTATGACCAACAATTTTTTACCCATATGCAAGGCCTCGGCGGGCGTTTCGAAACCTGCACCGCACAAGATGCCCTTACCCGTTGCCATACTATTGATAAAGGCCTCGTTGTTGATTTTACGTACCGCTATATTTTTCCAGAAGAAATTGGTGTCAGTGTGCTTTGAGAACACATCCCAGTGAACATTTTTTATTTTAGACAGCAGTTCTAAAATCTTTTCGTCACTATACGAAGGTAGATAAACGGTATAATGTTCTCCGTTCGTAAGGGTAGAATTTCGTATTTCTTGTCTTATGATGGGCGTATAGGTATGTTCATCGTAATTTTTAAAATGCAGACCGAACTGTTTGGTGGTAGGGGCATATTTCTTGAGTATCAACTTACCTAAGGGGTCTGATTTTTTTGGTTTCGGGGTATTTTCCGATAGCACGGCGGCTTGATGACTAAAGCTGATACATGGCTTTTTGCTTAACTTACAGGCCCATGCCGATACAGGTTCAAAATCGTTTATGATGAGGTCATAGTCGCCCACGGGAATGCTTTTTATCTCTTTTTGTAATCGGGCGGCGTTCGTTTTGAGATACGTCTTCCAAACGTCGACCCCGCCTTTTTTGCCAAAAATAAAACTCCATCCTTTCAATTGGTATTTAACAGGATGTGGAATCTGAATGTCGGCCTGTGTACCACTGACCAGAATATCAAGTTCTAACTTGTGTTTTTGAAGAATAGGAATGATATCGCGAGCCCGGCTCAAATGCCCGTTTCCCGTGCCCTGTATGGCATAAAGTACTTTCATAGTTTGGCTGAACCTTTGTGTTGATATACGAACTAGCGAGAACTTGACATGGCATTGAACTCCTTCATCATGCGTTCAAAGAGTGCGTTTTTTTCCAATACCTCTTCGGGGTCGTTTACCTCAATGTCATTGGTGACCATAAAAGTGTCTTCGTTAAAATGGTACAATTTCCAGTTCCCTTTATGGTATTCAAGAGTAGTTAGATTTTCTATCCAATCGCCAGAATTAAGGTAGAGTACCGAACCCTTATCCGTAGTGATATGTTTAATTTCAGGTTGGTGTATGTGACCGCAAACAACATAGTCGAACTCCTTTTCAATGGCGATATCGGCTGCGATGGTTTCAAAATCGCTAATGAACTTTATGGCAGATTTTACCCCGTTCTTGATATTCTTGGACATAGAAACCGGGCCTTTACCCATTTTTTTACTTAGGGTATTAATCGCCCTGTTCAGCAAGATCAAGAAGTCATAGCCTACCGCCCCAAGTTTGGCAAGCCATTTCGAGTGTTGCATGGTCACATCGAAAACATCGCCATGAAACATCCAGGCTTTTTTGCCGTGTAGGTCGAGCACAATTTTGTTTTCTATGCTGAAGGAACCCAATGTAAAACCCACGAACTTTCGTAACATTTCATCATGGTTACCGGTAATATAGTGCACTTTTACGCCCTTAGAAACCCATTCCATAAGCAGCTTTACCACTTTCATATGTGATTTTGGCCAATAGCGTTTGCTGAATTGCCATACATCGATGATGTCGCCATTGAGCACGACTTGTTTTGGCCTTATCGATTTTAGGTATTTCAAAAGTTCCTTGGCATGGCATCCGTACGTGCCTAGATGCACGTCAGAGATGACCACGAGGTCAACGGGTCTTTTTTTCATTCGTTAATTTGGGTTTTTTGACTTTTAAGGGGGAGTAATAGGTGCTCAACCGAGCAATTAAAAAGTCGACAACGAGGGTCGAAAGGGTAATGGTAACAATTTTCATTTATAGAAAATCAGGCCCTACAAAGTTCTTGAATTAAAGCCGTAACATACGTAAAGTACAGTTTACCATTGGGTTAAGGCTTCGTTATAAAGTGTACCCCTGATCTTACCTTTTTATAACAATCAGATAACCTTTAAATAGTTACTAATACTTAAAAAATAAAGAATATTGCCGTCTAATGTTTACCATTTGTAAACTATTGACGATAACATTGAAAATTAGCTTAAAAGATGTACGTTTTATTTTATACAGTGCCTTCGTTTCGTTCGGTACGTATTTTTGCATGTACGCCTTTCGTAAACCTTTCACGGTTGCCACCTTTGAGAATATGGTTTTCATGGGTGTTGATTTTAAGATACTATTGATCATTGCCCAAGTGATCGGTTATATGCTCTCAAAGTTCATCGGTATCAAGCTGATTTCCGAGTTGCCCGCGAACCGTAGGTTGCCTTATCTTTTAGGAATGATCGGCTTGGCAGAAATTTGCCTAGTCGCATTCGCTGCCATGCCCAAACCATTCAATATAGTGATGTTATTCTTAAACGGACTTTCATTGGGTATGATCTGGGGCATTGTGTTTTCTTATTTGGAGGGGAGGAAATTTACCGAGATTCTAGGGGTGGCCCTGTGTTCAAGTTTTATCGTTTCGAGCGGCGCGGTGAAATCGGTAGGGTTATTGGTATTGAACGAAATGCACGTTTCGGAGAGTTGGATGCCCGCAGTAACAGGTGCCTTCTTTTTAGTTCCGTTCGCCAGTTTCGCATTCTTACTGAATCGTATACCGGAACCCTCAAGGGAAGATATTGCCTTGCGGGCCAAAAGAGTACCCATGACCAAAGAAAACCGAAAAAAATTGGTAGGTAAGTTTCTTTTTCCATTGGTGATACTGGTCTTTTTTTATATCTGCTTAACCGCCTTACGCGATTTTAGGGATAACTTTTCTCGCGAGATTTGGGATGCCGTTGGCTATGCCGGCGACGCTTCCATTTATACGCTGGCGGAAATTCCGGTAGCTTTCTTCGTATTGGTTTTATTGGGGTCGATGAGTTTGGTCAAAAAAAATAAAAAAGCATTTATTTACTATCACTACCTCCTTATTTTTGGGGCCATGATGATGTGCCTGGCTACCTTTACCTATCAAACGCAACTGATTTCGCCCTTAACGTGGATGGTACTCGTAGGCTTCGCACTCTATATTTGCTATGTGCCCTTCAACGGTATCTTCTTTGACAGAATGATAGCGGCCTTTAGGATCAATGGCAATGCCGGATTTCTAATTTACATCGCAGATGCGTTCGGTTACTTAGGTAGTGTGACGGTACTGCTCTACAAAAATTTTGGTCAGGGTGATCTTTCCTGGCTTGAGTTTTTTGTGAACTCCACCTACATCGTTGCTTTATTGGGCCTTGTGGTAGCAGCTTTATCATTGGGCTACTTTACATCAAAATTCAAGACCGAGGCACCGTTGGAACATCAAATACATATCGTTTAAAAATGAAGAAAGAGTATGATCTTATCGTAGTGGGTGGTGGTGTGCTAGGAACTTTTCATGCTTATCATGCCCTCAAAAACGGACTCAAAGTGGCCTTGGTGGAAAAAGATAGAACCCCACAAGGTGCCACGGTACGTAATTTTGGCCAAGTGGTGCCTTCGGGTATGAACTCGAAATGGCAGGCATATGGTAGGGAAAGTCTTCGTATTTACAAGGAAATTCAAGAGTCCTTCGATATTTCCGTGCGGCGTGAGGGCTCTGTTTATATCGCATCCAACCATGAGGAAGTACAACTCTTGGAACAACTTTATCAGATCAACCAGCACAATCAATATCCTTCTAAACTGCTCACTAAAGAAAACTGTTTACAGCGCTATCCGGGCCTTCGAAAAGAGTATGTGCTGGCAGGCCTCTACTTTCCCAAAGAGATTATGGTAGAACCCCGTGTCATGATCAATAAGCTGCATAAATACTTGGGTGTGGCGGGTATGGATCTATTTCTTCATACTACGGTTTTGGAATGCAACAAACTCAGCGACGGGGTAGAGGTCTATCTTTCTAATGGTAAAACCTTATCAGCGGCTAAAGTGATCATCTGTAACGGTAGCGAATTCAAAACCTTGTATCCGCAACTTTTCAACGAAAGTGATCTGGAGGTCTCTAAGCTACAAATGATGCAGACCAAACCACAGCCTCCCCATTACCTCCTTAAAAGTTCCATCTTAACGGCACTTTCCATCCGCAGATATGAGGCTTTTCACGAATGTCCGTCGTTTGCAGAAATTAAATCTATGGAAGACCCAGATTCCCCTGAAAAAAAATGGGGTGTCCACGTTCTTTTCAAACAGGCGATCGATGGATCGATCATCATCGGAGACTCCCACGAGTACGCAAATGCAAACCGCATTGATGACCTGAATATGGACCTAAACATGGATATTGATAATTTTATACTACAGGAAGCGAAAAAAATCTTCGACCTACCTACCTATGAAATTCAGAACCGTTGGTACGGTTTATATTCGCAATGTAAGACTTCTGATATTTACCAGAATACGATAGATGAGCATATTCATATTATAACAGGTATCGGTGGAAAAGGAATGACCGCCAGCGCAGGTTTTGCCAAAGAGAACATCAACACAATATTTAATTTTAAACATGCATAAGATTGAACTCGTAGTTTTTGATATGGCCGGCACGGTCGTTAATGAAGATAATGTAGTGTACAAGACCTTACACAGCGCCATAAATAAAAAAGGATATCTTATAACCCTAGATTTTGTTCTTGAACATGGGGCAGGTAAAGAAAAGTACCAGGCGATCAAAGATATTTTAAGGGAAGAGGAGGGAAGTGATCAAGATGACATTGCGGCCGAAATATTCAAAGATTTTGGGCAAATGTTAGAGGATGCCTACAGAGATTTAATCGTTACGTCTTACCCTGGCATAGAAGAGTTGATAAAAGCGCTAAGGCGGGCAGAAATCAAAATTGCCTTGAATACCGGCTATAATCGAAATACCGCCTTTCATTTGCTCAATAAGATGAACTGGATTCAGCACCAACAGTACGATGCCTTGGTTACCGCCGATGACGTACTGCTAGGTAGGCCAAACCCCGATATGATTTTCGAGGCAATGGAAATATTGAATGTTTTCGACCCTGAAAAAGTGCTAAAGGCGGGCGATTCTATCATTGACATAGAAGAAGGTAAAAATGCGAATTGTGGGGTTACGGTGGGTGTTACCACAGGGGCGCACACCAAGTCGCAGCTTCAATCGGCCAACCCGACCTATGTAGTAGATTCACTTTTAGAGCTTCTCGATTTTATTGAAACATAAAATTGGAAGACCGACAGGGCTTTGGAACTGGTTTTAGGTAGGTAGTAAACTAGATGAAAAAATAGATGACCAACATCTTGGAAGAAACTAAACCTTTGTTCACCGGAACGTGAGGTATGCGACCATCAAAAAAAATGGAGTCCCCCTCTTTTAAGAGTACTTCTTCATTATCGATGATGTACCAACATTCCCCTGATAAGATGTATTTGAACTCAAAGGCATCGGTACACACTTTTTCACGTTTTGAATTTGGTTTTACCTCTAACAATACGGTCTCAAACCCTAATGAAGATAGTTGTTTCCCAAAAATATAGGTATATTCAAAACCTTGGGCCTCATCTTCTTTTTCGATGATACTATTTTCCTCTTTTCGCGAGATGATAAAGTTGGCACCGTTCACCTGGGGCATCCCGTTAAAGAAATCGGTCACTTCAACAGCCAACGAATTGATGATTTTTAAGAGTACCGGTAACGAGGGAATCGTTCTTCCGTTTTCAATGCGAGAAATCAGTCCGCTGGTTACGCCGGCTTTTTGGGCGATTTCGCTGATGGTGCTGTTGCCTTCTTTTCTGATTTCCTTGATGCGTTTTCCTATGCCTATGAGATAGTCTTCCATATAGTCGGTTTGAATTACAAACATACTGTTTTATTGAAAGCTAGACCATATGGTATTAACATGACGAGCGGGGTATTGGGCTTGATTGTTGCCGCTATGGGGTAAGGTTTACAATCCATTTACTTGCGTATTTGTAAACATTTTTCACATAACAATTTGATAATATAGTTGATGTAAAGAATGCAATATGTTAATATATATTGTATGTTTTTGTAACAGTAGGCAATGATATTTGTTTCGTAATAATTAACCACAGTTTACAAATACGAAAAAATGAAAAGAACTCTATTATGTATGGCAATTGCATTTTTTGCACTTGTCGTGGGCCATGCCCAGACCCAGTTCTCCGGTCGGGTGCTGGACGAGAACAACTACCCTTTACCGGGAGCTTCCATTATGATAAAGGGGAGTTCGAATGGGGTAGCATCCGATTTTGATGGAAATTTTCAGATCGGGCTTCCACAGGGAAACGAAATATTATTGGTTTCCTACATCGGCTATGTGACACAAGAATTCGATGCCTCGGGACAAACAAGTGCGGACATCGCTTTACAGCTCGATTCGCAAAATCTTGATGAAGTTGTTGTCACCGCATTGGGAATCAAAAAGGAAAAGAAACGACTGGGCTATGCGGTACAAGAAATCCAGAACGAAAATTTGGTCACGGCACGAGAGACTAACGTGACCAACTCGTTGGCGGGCCGTGCTGCAGGTGTTCAAATTACCGGTGGTAGTTCTGGGGTGGGTTCTACCTCGCTAATTACCATTCGGGGTGAAGGTTCCTTGATTCCCGGAAACAATTCCCCACTCTTCGTCGTTGATGGTATTCCCATTAGTAACCGAACAATTAGTAACCGAGCCGAGGGCAACTTGGAAACGGATTACGGAAACGGGGCACAGGATATCAACCCTGATGATGTGGAGTCGATTTCCATTTTAAAAGGCCCCAATGCAACGGCACTATATGGTTCCAGAGGATTGAACGGAGTGGTGCTCGTAACCACTAAATCTGGAAAAGGTTCCAAGGGTTTGGGCATCAGCTTTACCCAAAACCTAACTTTTGAAAACGCTCTACGGATCCCCAAATACCAGAACCAATACGGTCAGGGTGCCGGTGGCGAATATGCATTCGGCGACGGTTTCGGTGCCGGAACCAACGATAATATTGATGAAAGCTGGGGACCTGCCCTTGACGGTAGGTTGATCGCGCAACACGACAGCCCCACGAGCAGTGGTTTCCGCGCCGGCGATTTCGCATTACGGCCTCGTAATGCCGACGGAACTTTCGCGGACACCATCGAACCGACTCCGTGGGTGCCAAACCCCAACAATATAGAAGATTTTTTCGAAACTGGGATTACCAATACCACCAACCTTTCGCTAACGGGCGGCAACGAGTTCGGTAATTTTAGGATGTCCTTGACCAATTTGGACAGCGAGGGTATCCTTCCTAACATGGACTATGAAAGAAAGACGTATGCGCTTAGCGGCTCTTATAATCTGCGACCCTGGCTAAAGTTTTCCTCTTCCATAAATTATGTTAATAGCGGAAGTAACAATCGCCCCAACAACTCCTACGGCACTGAAAATATTATGTACCTCTGGGTATGGTTCGGGCGTCAAATCGATATGAATTCCCTTCGGAATTACTGGCAGCCAGGTCTAGAGGGTAGGCAACAGTTCAATTACAATTACAACTGGCACGACAACCCCTTTTTCACCCAGAACGAGAACACTAATGGTTTCAATAAGGACCGGATTTTCGGTAACGCGCGAGTAGATATCGATATTACAAAAGGCCTCTCGTTGATGCTGCGTACCGGAATCGATTATTTTGGCGAACTTAGAACGGGCAGAAGAGCATATAGCACCCAGCGTTTTGCCAGAGGTCAGTACCGAGAAGACGATATTTTCTTCAAGGAACAGAATACCGATTTTCTTTTATCCTATAACAAGCAGGAGAACGAAGATTTTAGCATTGGCGTATCGGTGGGGGGAAATATTCGTGAAGAGGAAAATCGATACAAACGAATTAGTGCGAACTCACTTTCCATTCCTGGAATCTACAACTTCGCGAATTCTGCGGAACCCTTATCCAAAACACAGTTCAATGATATGCGAAAAATCAATTCGCTTTATGCTTTTGCCAATGTATCCTATAAAAACTATTTATTTTTGGATGTTACCGGAAGGAACGACTGGTCCAGTACCCTGCCGGCAGACAACAATTCCTATTTCTACCCCTCCATCGGAGTAAGTGCGATTTTATCGGATATGTTCGATATGCCCAAAGCGGTATCCTTTTTTAAACTTCGGGGCGGTTGGGCGCGAGTGGGTAATGATACCGATCCTTATGCTTTGCGGAATACCTTTTCGTTCAACGAGCCTTTTGGGAATTTTCAGAGGGTAAGCGCTTCCGATATTTTAAAAAACGAAGAACTGCTTCCCGAACAAGCGAATTCCTTAGAAATTGGAGCAGATATTCGATTGTTCAATAACCGTTTAGGATTAGATGTTTCTTGGTATGATGCCACTACTAAAAACCAGATATTGACCCTTCCTGTTTCAAACACCTCTGGATTCAATTCAAGAATTATTAATGCAGGGGAAATTCAAAATACAGGTGTCGAAGTTGTTCTTAATGCAACTCCAGTTAAAACTGAGAGCTTCAGTTGGGATGCGACCGCCAACTTCACCAGAGCAAGAGGTAAAGTTAAATCCCTAACGGATGGCTTGGATACTTATGAAATGTCGAACAATTATTTAAGTGTTCAGGCTAGATTAGGCGGGCGAATGGGCGATGTCTACGGAACTGGACTGGTGACCGTAGATGACCCGAACAGCGAGTTTTTTGGACAAGTAGTTCATGGTGAGAACGGTTTCTCGAGAAGAGACCCGAACCTGAAATTGTTAGGTAATTATAATCCTGATTTCACTTTGGGACTTCAAAATTCCTTCACTTACAAAGGCTTTAATCTAGGTGTACTACTCGATTGGCGCCAAGGCGGAGTCATTATGTCAAGAACGGTTTTAATCGGTGGTACTTCAGGTTTAATGGATTTCACAGCGGTAGGTCGTGAGGAAGGCATCATTTCTGAAGGTGTTATTGAAAATGCGGATGGAAGTTATCGTACCAACGATGTGCGCTTAAGTGCTCGTGATTTCTATTGGTGGAAGTACAATCGAGGCAATGAAGAAATCGGCATGTATGATGCCTCTTTCTTGAAACTACGAGAAGTAAAAATCGGGTATAACCTTCCAAAGAAATTGTTGCAGAACACTTTTATCCAGTCCGTCAATCTATCGCTTGTGGGAAGAAATCTAGCCTTGTGGACCGAAAACCCCCATTTTGATCCAGAAACCATTTCGTTCAATGGCGGTACCATCGTGCCTGGAGTTGAAGATATGGCATTGCCGAGCTCACGCAGCTATGGTTTCAACCTAAACGTAACCTTCTAAAAACCTTAGAAAATGAAAAAATATATAAGAGCTAAAATCGCATTACTTGCCTTGGTAACCTTAGTGGGTTGTACAAAAGATTTTGAGGAGACCAACGCGAACCCTAACCAGCCCGAAGAAGTTAGTGCCGATTTGTTGTTGTCGACAGTAATTTCAACAGTTGCGAACCAAACTGCCCAAACTGGTTGGAACAACGGTAATATCGTTGCCCAATTGACAGCCAAAATCAACTTTACGGGTTTTGACCGTTACGAATGGGGTTCGGAATCAGGTTTATGGAATACCTATTACGGTATCTTACCTGAAATTCAGCTTATTTTGGAAAGTGCCACTTCCGAAGCAACTACAAACACATCCTACGAGGGTATGGCCTTGGTCATGCGAGCGTACGTTTTTGCCAACCTGACCGATAATTGGGGCAACGTTCCGTATTCAGAGGCCATTGCCGGAGCGGATGGAAACTTCACTCCGGCCTATGATGCACAAGAAGCAATTTACGCTGGGATTTTGGAGGACTTAAGAAGGGCCGAAACACAGTTGGCCCTAAACCAAGCTATTATTGGGGGAGATATTCTTTTTGGTGGAGACACTACCAAATGGATAAAATTTGCCAATTCTTTACGTCTGCGTTACCTTATGCGAACCTCGAACCGTAATAATGTCGGTTCAGAGGTACAAGCTATATTGGATTCCGGAAACTTTATTGCGAACAATGATGAAAATGCTGTAATGGCTTACCCAGCAACTACGCAAATAGACTCCTGGCCTATTAGCATAGGCCGTATTGGGGGATTTGACGAACACCGTATGAGCGAGACCAGCGAAACGGTGCTCAAAGGTTTTAACGACAATCGTTTAACAAAATGGTATCAACCTACCGATAATCCCGAGGATGACCCAAATCTTCTTGCGGGCCTTACCAATGGGTTGAGTGAAGACAATGCGTCCACTTTCAATGGTGGCGCCAATAATGTATCGCGGATCAATCAGGCGTTTTTCTATGATTCGCCTAATTCCGTAAAGGCTGCTATCATTCAGACCGCTGAGGTACACTTCCTATTCGCTGAGGCTGCCCAGCGAGGTTTAATTAACGCGGATGCCGAAACACTTTACAACGAGGGAATTCGTTTATCGTTTGAATACTGGGACGTTGAGCAAGATATAGTCGCCTATACCGCACAAGTTGGAGTGGCCTATAATGACCAATTGGAAACTATTATAACCCAAAAATGGTTGGCCTCTTTCCTTGTTGGGTTAGAAGGGTGGTATGATTTTCGTAGAACAGGATTTCCATCCGTTATAGTCCCAGGACCTGATAATGTGAACGGTGATGTGGTACCTGTGCGTTTCTTGTATCCCGATTCGGAACAAACCTTGAACGGCGAAAACTATCAAGCTGCGGTTGCGACATTTGGTGTCGACGATATCAATACAAAAGGTTGGTGGGATGTTGATTAACCGACAAAAACTAATTGGTATCATGTTGACCATAGGAGCACCGCTCTTATGGTCTTCTTGTTCCATGGCCGAAAAAGAGGCGAACAGTTCAGATCTTGAAATAGACCATGTTATCGTCATCGGTTTCGATGGTTTAAGTCCTGATGGACTTCAAAATGCCAGCACCCCGAACTTTGACCGATTGATGAACGAGGGCAGCTATACCATGCACGCCAGGGCGGTAATGCCCACGAGTTCTAGTCCCAATTGGGCGTCCATGATCATGGGGGCGGGTCCGGAACAGCATGGTATTATGTCGAATGCCTGGGAAAGGGATAATTTGATACTACCCGCTGTAGTTCAGCATCACGATTTTTTGTTTCCCACTATTTTTCATTTAGTGGATAAGCAAATTGCGAACGCCGAAATTGGTGCCATTTACCATTGGGGCGGGTTTGGTAGATTGTTTGAAAAAGATGCGGTCGACTTTGACCAAAACACGGTAACAGAAGAAGAAACGGCAAGCGTTGCGAGTGCATATATCATTGAAAAAAAACCTAATTTTACCTTTGTACATTTTGATCATGTGGACCATGCCGGGCATGAATTTGGTCATGGTACCAGCGAATATTATGCTTCGGTAGAAAAGGCGGACACTCTTTTGGCTAAAGTCTTGCAAGCGGTAAACACTGCTGGCATTGCCGATAGAACTTTGATCATTATAAGTGCGGACCATGGCGGGCTGGGCAAGGGGCATGGTGGCGAAACGTTGAAGGAAATCGAAATTCCTTTTATCATTTGGGGCAAATCCATTAAACAAAATTACAAACTCGTGCACCCCGTATACCAATATGACAATGCCGCTACGGTGGCTTTTGCCCTGGGAGTGCACACCCCTGAGGCATGGATCGGCCGACCGGTAAAAAATGCTTTCAAGGGCTTTGAATCGGTAGATGCATATCAATTCATAGAACAACTCAAAGAACCGATAATCTACCCCAAGGCGGAAGGGTACAAAAAAGCGGGCGGATTGTTCGATGAAGAAGTCACAGTTGTTATCGAGAATCCCAATACCAGAGGCGAGCTGCGCTACACCTTAGATGGTACAATGCCTTCATCATCTTCTGAATTGGCGTCTGGTTCTGTTAAAATAAATACCAATATGGTGCTGAAAAGTGCCGTCTTTAATGCTGGCAAAATGAATAGTTTAGTAGCTGAATCTTATTTTCGCATTAAGCCCAAGAATAGTAAAAAGCCTGTTCGATATGAGCTTTTTTACTTGCAAAACCTATCGAATATACCTAGTTTGGCTAGCAGAATACCCGATGCCACCGGTGCTTGTTTTGAAATAGGTTCAGAGGAAATCAAAGATCTAATCAAAGAGCATACAGTAGTGCGTTTTAGGGCAAAAATGAAAATTGACCAGGTAGATACCTACACTTTCTTCCTGCGTTCAGACGATGGTAGTAAACTCTTGGTCGACGGGCAAGTCGTCGTTGATAATGACGGGGATCATGGTGTAAAGGAAGCCGATGGCAAAATAGAACTGCAATCGGGTGAGCACGACTTGGAAGTTATATGGTTCAATGGCGGTGGTGGCTCTTGGTTGGATGTTTACATAGAAAGCCTGAACATGCCGAAACAAATTTTACCGACAACCCTTTTAAATTCATAAGTTTTTATGGTACAGTATGTGAAAGTCGGGTTATTGCTGATGTTTTTTTGGGCCATGCCGGTATACTGCCAAGAAATGGGAAGTCAATTACCGCTATGGCAAGAAGGCATGCTCGATATACACCATATCAACACGGGTAGGGGCGATGCCGCGTTTTGTGTTTTGCCTGATGGCACCACACTTTTGATTGATGCCGGCGATATGTCGGAAACACATGCAAGAACCCTTTCGGCGCGCAATGCGAAGGCGATGCCGAATAATTCGAAGTCCGCACCGCAGTGGATTGTAGATTATATTAAACAGTTCCATCCGAAGAAAAGCGAGGCACAACTAGATTACGCCTTGATCACCCATTATCACGATGATCATTTTGGTGAAATAGATTCCCTGAGAAAAAGGGCAAAGGGGGGTTATATTTTGACGGGAATAATGGAGGTAGGCACTTTGCTTCCTATAGGGAGACTTATAGATAGAGGTTTTGACTTCCCAATTGAATTAAAGGATGCACAGGTACAGGCACAAAAACAATTCGCAGCGGATCCCTATGGAATGATGGCCACCATGAAAGAATACTGGAACTATATCGAGTACGCCAGAACAAGTTCAGGTCTGGTGAACGAAGCCCTATCGGTTGGTAGTGCCCTTCAGATTTCCCTAAAAAGAAATGCGGCGGCCTATCCTGAGTTTTCGGTCCGCAATATTGCTTCCAATGGTGTTATCTGGTCAGGCGAGGGCGATAGAACCTATTCACTTTTCAGTGAGGGAACCTATCCGGGCGAAAACCCGTTGAGCAATTGCATTCGTATCGATTACGGTAGGTTCAACTATTTTACCGGGGGCGATATTGCCGGCATAGATCCCTTGGGTCAGGCCGATATGAATTCTGTTGAATCTCATGTGGCGCCTGTGATCGGTGCAGTAGATGTTGCGACCTTGAACCATCACGGCAATCGCGATTCTCAAAACCCATTTTATGTGCGTACGGTCAAGCCTCGGGTATGGGTGCAGCAAAATTGGTCATCGGACCACCCCGGGGAAGAAGTCTTGCGAAGAATCAGCTCAGAAAAACTCTATCCGGGCGAAAGGGATATTTTCTCTACCGTGATGCTGCAGGCCAATAAAGATGTAATAGGGAACGCATTAGACCAATACAAAAGTCAAAACGGACATATTGTCGTTAGGGTATATAAAGGAGGAGCATCGTACGAAGTGTTTATATTGGATGATAGTTCAACGAAAAGGGAAATAAAATCAAAACACGGACCCTATGCATCAAGATGACCGCGAAGCAATTGCCATTGGCAAGCGTGTTGAGGGCGATATCAATTTTACGCCGGCGCGCGAAGCTTGGCTGAACAATGAGGTAGATGGGGCAACCAAGAAGCTTTTGGACAAAGACGCCCGATTCTTTTTGCACCAGGCGTTATCAACCCCTTGTTTAGATGTTCTTCAACATGGTGAAGGTCATTTTATTGAAAGTATATCAGGTAAAAGATACCTTGATTTTCACGGTAATAATGTGCACCAGATAGGCTTTTCGCACCCCAAACTCGTTCAGCGCTTAACGGAGCAATTACATACATTGACCTTTTCTACAAGACGTTATACCAATGAGGTCGCCATTAATTTTGCCGAGAAATTGGCGTCCTTGTTACCATCGGATCTGAACAGAACCCTATTAACGCCCAATGGTAGCTCTGCAATCGGTATCGCCCTAAAGTTGGCAAGGGCGGTTACAGGAAAGTACAAAGTGGTATCCTTCTGGGATTCTTTTCACGGGGCTTCTTTAGATGCCATCGCTGTTGGTGGTGAAGCTGTCTTTCGAGAATATATGGGGCCTATGATGACGGGCGTGGAGCGCATTCCACCACCCGTAGGTTACCGTGGCATCTTTCAAGGCAATCCCGATAAATGTTTAGAGCATCTAGAATATGTTTTTAGTAAAGAGGGCGATATCGGGGCGTTCATGGCAGAGACCGTACGCAATACCGATGTTCAGGTACCCTCTAAAAATTTTTGGAAACAGGCTCGTGCCCTCTGCGACAAGTACGGGGTAGTATTGATTCTTGATGAAATACCTATTGCCCTTGGTAGAACCGGGGAGCTGTTTGCATTTGAGCATTACGGTATCGAGCCCGATATACTTTGCCTGGGCAAAGGCTTGGGAGGTGGAATAATTCCGCAGGCGGCTATAGTGACCAGAGACGAATACAATCGATTTGGCGATATTTCTTTAGGGCATTACACCCATGAGAAGAGCCCGATGGGCGCAATGGCCGGTCTCACCGTATTAGAGATCATAGAAGAAGAAAAACTGTTGGCCAAGGTTGCATCAGATGCTAACTACATGCAGGGAGCTTTGAACGATTTACAGCGGAAATACCCGATTATAGGTGATGTTCGGGGCTTAGGTCTTTTATGGGGCATTGAATTGGTAAAAGACAGGAAAACTAAAGAAAAGGCGGTACAGGAAGCTGAAAAAGTAATGTACGAATGCCTTAAAAATGGGTTGAGCTTTAAGGTCTCCGCGGGTAATGTACTGCAACTTTGCCCAGCACTTACCATAACGAGGGCCGCAATGGAACAAAGTTTGAACATTCTTGAAAATGCCCTGAAATCAGTGGAAACTAACTGTAATTGAAAATGAAAAAATACGCAAGCATTTTAGCCCTATTGGTCATGGGAAACCTCTCATTAAGCGCCCAGCAAAAGGAAGTCCAAATTTTAGTGCAACCTTTTTTACAAGATGCCACGCCCAACTCGATCATCATTAAATGGGAAACCTCAAGCGGCGAAGAAAGTATAGTCGAATGGGGACCAACCTCGAAACTCGGCAACAAAACCAAAGGCAAGGCCGAAGCAGTTACTTTTGGTGATGAAAGAATACATGAGGTGCAACTTACAGGTCTTAAGCGTTTCACTGAGTATAATTATCGTGTGCGCACGGGTAAGGCGGTTTCGGAAAGCTATCAGTTTAAAACCCCTCCCTTTGCCGAAGATCATGAGTCGTTCAATTTGGTTGCCATGAGCGATATGCAGTATGATTGGCAATACCCGAACAAATTTGCTGAGGTTATTGAAGATGGGGTATTGAACTATCTTGAAATGGCCTATGGGGGCAATGTGAGCAAAAACTTGGCCATGGTCTTGATACCGGGTGACCTAGTTGAGAACGGAACAACCTATTTGCAATGGAAAGACCACTTTTTTAATCCTGCAGAGAAGCTTTTTGCCCAGGTGCCCGTGTATCCTGTACTCGGTAACCACGAGAAAAATTCGCTGTTCTATTTTAACTATTTCAGTTTGCCGCAGAACGGTACCCCGGCCTATGCAGAGCATTGGTGGTACAAAGATTACGGTAATACAAGGGTTATCGGTCTAAATTCTAATGACGGTTATAATGATAGCAAAGAGCAATTTGCTTGGCTAGAACAGGTTTTGTCGGAAACGGCCAAGAACGAACAAATCGATTTCGTTTTTGCACAACTACATCATCCGTACAAATCAGAATTATGGATACCCGGCGAACGACCCTCCACAGGTAAGGTAGTAAAGCTGTTAGAGAATTTCAGCACTGAAACGGGCAAGCCCAGTATTCATTTTTATGGTCATACCCATGGATATTCTCGAGGACAATCTCAAGACCATAAACACCTTTGGGTAAATGTGGCCTCGGCAGGGGGCGCCATTGACAATTGGGGCGAGTTCGAAGGGCGTGACTACGAAGAGTTTACCAAAAGTGATGATGATTATGGTTTTGTAATGGTTGAGGTAGATGCCAATGAAACCGACCCAAAGTTCACCTTGAAAAGAATAAGTATGGGTAATGAGATCAAGGCCCGACAGAATGAATTGACCGATAGCGTTGTCGTATGGAAAAATCGGCGAAAGCCAAGCACCCCGAAGCCAATGGCTCCAATGAATGAGTCGGTCGACTTTAAAATGCCATTTTTAAAGGCATCTTCCTTTGAAAGTACCTACCCAGATGCTTTGCATGGGGCATCGCAATGGCAAGTTTCAGAGAACGAAGATTTTGAAAAAACGGTATTAGACAGTTTTAAACAGCATGAAAATTGGTATTTTGCCCAAGACCTTCAAAAGAACGATGACCTTACAGACGAAGCGACAAAACGCCTACAACCGAATACTTCCTATTTTTGGAGGGTACGGTATAGGGACCAAAACTTGAATTGGAGCGATTGGTCGCAAACGGCAACCTTTAAAACCATAGCAAAATGAAAAAAGCAGTAGTGTATTTAGTAGTATTGTTTCTAGTTGATCTGGCAATAGCGCAAGATCAGCAGAAATCGAACACGAAAGTAGTATTGATCACCTTGGATGGCTTCCGTTGGCAAGAACTCTTTTCAGGGGCCGACCCACTTTTGGTCGCCAACAAACAGTATGTGCATGATACAACCGATTTAAAGGAACGTTTTTGGAAAGCGAATAGTCAAGAGCGAAGGGAGGCTTTGCTGCCATTTATCTGGAAGGAGGTCGCGAAAATGGGGCAAATTCATGGCAATAGAAGCTTGGGCAGTAAGGTTGACCTGACCAATACAATGTGGTTTTCGTATCCTGGGTACAATGAAATTCTTTCCGGCAAGGCCGATGATGCCAGAATAAATAGTAACGACAAGATTCCGAACCCGAATACTACGGTTCTAGAAATTGCCAATAATGAACCCAGGTACAACGGGAAGGTGGCGGCCTTCGGCAGTTGGGATGTCTTTCCTTCAATTGTCAATGAAGAGCGTTCTGGCATACCCGTGAACGCAGGTTTTAAATTGGCCCAGGGCAGCACTTTGACCGAACGCGAGAAACTCTTGAATGAGCTGCAACCAAAGGTGCCGAGCCCATGGGGTTCGGTTCGTTTTGATGGCTTTACCCATTATTATGCTTTGGAATATATGAAGAAGGAGCATCCTGAACTCGTATTTATTTCTTATGGCGAAACCGATGATTTTGCCCATGATGGCGATTACGCGGCGTACCTGAAATCGGCCAATACCACCGATGCGCTGATTAAGGAGCTTTGGTACTTCACCCAGAAAGATGCTTTTTACAAAGACAACACCCTGTTCATTGTCACCACCGACCACGGCCGTGGAACTGATCCCCTTGAAACCTGGAAAAGTCATGGAGAAAAGATATCTGATGCCGGTGGGGTATGGATCCTCATGTTCGGAAAAAATGTCGCCGCGAATGGTGAGATTACCATAGAAGAGCAATTGTACAGTAGCCAGATCGCCCCGACCATAGCCAAAGCATTAAACTTAACAACCGGTTTGGGTTCCATGGAAAATAAGGCCATCGAAATTTCTGATAATTAGGTTTTTGCATATCCGTTTAGTTTCCAGTAGCCGTAATGCTTGCTATTATTATCCTGTCGAATATTCTTTCCCCGAAGTACCTTCTATTGAGCTTGTAAATGAACTCATTGAGGTACAACTGAAGATATTTTCGCTTTATTTTCTGAAACTTCTGTAGGTCTATTTTAGCATTCCCAATTGCAGTATGCACCCACCTTAAGGTCTCCTTGGTCGTTTCTTTGTTGGATTTTTCGGTCATAAGAATACTTACATAATCGGCTCTGTTGATATATGAGGTGCTTTTGTCCGAAAATACGATCGCTTTCTCGCCGTCAATGGCTTTTTTCAATATTTCATCGGTATCATCGGCCTTATGGTTGTCAAGTACCTTTGCCTTGAAATATCGGCATTGGCGATCTATTTTCCAGTCCCGACATTCACAAGGACGGTACTCTACGCCAGAACCATTACGTTGGCCTTAGTTCTGCTTCCCCGACCGGCGTTCTGCATATTCTGTTCCGCTTTCGAGGCTTCGGCCGAGAAGTAGCCCTCGTCCGCCTGGATCATTCCCTCAAGCGTGTAAAGGTCGTCCCTTTGGCCCATCGCTTCCCTTATCTTATGCACCATGGCCCAGACCGACTCATAAAGTTTCGGGCCGAGTTGTCGCTGGATCTCCTTACTTGAGAAACCCTTTTTTGTTGCAGTCATAAGACAGATCGTTTTATAACAGGTCATAAAGGACAGGTTGGAGTTTTCCATTATCGTACCACTTCTGAGGGTCTGTCTTGCTTCACAATACCTGCACTGATAAGCCCATTTGTTCTTTAACCAATAATGCTCCCTACCACCGCATCTATTGCAGGCAACGCCTTCCTTGTCCCGCTGTTCATTATAATGCAGACAACAGCTCTCCTCGACCGTAAAATGGACCGCAAATGAAAAAATAGCCATGAATTCAATTTAAATATCAGTACTAAAACAGGAATTATTCCATAATTATGGAATAATTACGGATATGAAATTTTTTGTATATTGTTAGGTAAAATCTTACTTTTATGGTTAAATCAGTCAGGATTTAAGGCCGAGATATTTTTGTTAGAGGTTCCTTGCCTCTTAAAGAATCCCCTGCAAGCCGCTATAAATATTTATAAAGAAGACACCACCTAATAAGATGCCCATCTAACATATATAACATAATATTTGCAGCGGATTCATTCATCCACAAAAATGTACAAATTAAAAAGGTTAAAAATTATGAAAAGAATATTACTTTTTTTAATGTTAGGGTACTCTTCTGGCACCTTTGCCCAAGAAATGAGACCGCTACCGAGCCTTTTTGAGGTTACGGGAGCGCCAGCGGCCAATGTTAGATCGTCTTCCAACGGCGGTAAAATGGGTGTCATGATGGCAAATCCAATGAACAAGGAAATACGCAAAGTAAAATTTGCAGATTTGCACAAGATGGCATTCGAGGGCAAGTTGGACAAGGCAAGTCCTGCACATTTTGAAATTTCCATACCCAAGGGCAGAGGCACGGATGCCATTAAGAGCGTGTTGGCAATACCAAAATACATAGAGGTTAAACCCAATGGCGATTATGAATATAGTGCCGATTTGGTAAAATCAAAAAGCGATAGGGGACACATTATTATTATACACCAGGGCGGCAAAAACTTTGGTTCCATGACCTTTAACGACCGTACGTTTAGAATGGAATCCGATGCCGTGGAAGGGGACATTTTAATAGAGATCGACAAAAAAATTCTGGACTCTCCAACCTCCTGCGGCACGTCCAACTTCACACAAAATGACAAGAAAACGGGTAGTAACAAGACCTTACCCGATCTTTCCGGTCTGGCTTCTCGTGCCGCGGCAAATGGGAGTTGCGAAGTTCGGGTATTGGTCTTGTTTACGGACAATGCCGCTAGGGTATCCAACCCAGCACAACTGGCACCCACATTCATTGCAGAGACGAACACTGCCCTGCGCAATTCTGGTATTGCCGCGACCCATCTCAATTTTGTGCTGGCCGGCACGCAACGTGTCGTTTTTAATGATAGGTTTTCGATTAATGCGGACTTAGTTTTGCCAAGGGCTGTGACAGATACGAATATAGCAGCTTTGCGAGCCCAGAATAGAGCAGATTTGGTTATCGTGTTAACCGACGGTAATTATGAGGCAAGAAGTGAACTTAATGTTCTTCTGGGGTCAGTTTTGGGTATAGCTACACTGGACGAATATTCATTTGCCAATACCGGTCATATGGCACTAGTGGAAGCCGATGCGAGCGGCTTTACTTTTGCTCATGAAGTTGGGCATTTAATGGGCGCCAAGCACGATAATGACCTGAGGACAATTGGTAACCCGACAGCCGGACTTAGGCTACCCCCGGCATTGACCGAAAGTGCCAAAGGCAAGACCTGGTTTATACGAGATTGTTTTATTTGTGGCAGAAGGGACAGGAAAAGTATGGTGGCACATGGCAATACAATAGGCATAAGAACCCCTTATTTTTCTAACCCTGCCGTTACTGAGCCTCGTGGCAGAAGTGCCACAGGGGCAGCGGACCGGAACAATTTTGCCCAACTGTTGCGGGCGGCACCGGTGGTTTCCGGTTACGATAACACCCCTGCATTGATCGTTGGCATAAGCGGGCCGGGGAGCGTGCAACTGTTTACCAACTATACCCTTACCGCTAGCG